>DASSUA010000021.1:0-15022 GCA_035707525.1 Pseudonocardiaceae bacterium | reverse complement strand
AAGGCGACCAAGGCCGCGGGCGCGAGCGGCACCAAGGCCTCCTGGGACCCGGCCTCCGGCCAGCAGCTGCTCGACCTGATCGCCGAGATCGACAAGATCTTCTGGGAGACCAAGCAGGGCTGACGCCTGAAGACGTACCTGGTGCGGCACGCCGAGACCGAATGGTCGGCCGCCGGCCGGCACACCAGCCGCACCGACCTGCCACTCACCGCGACCGGCGAGCGCAGGGCCGCGCTCGTCGGTCCGTTGCTGTCCAGCCTCCGCGGGCCGGATGCGCCACCCCCGGTGGTGCTTTCGAGCCCACGGTTGCGGGCGACCCGCACGGCGGCGCTCGCCGGCCTGCCCCCACCGGCGATCGTCGACGATCTCGCCGAGTGGGACTACGGCGAGTACGAGGGGCTGACGACGCCCCAGATCAGGGAGTCGGTTCCGGGCTGGACCGTGTGGACGCATTCGTGCCCCGGCGGCGAGACCGCAGGCGAGGTGCAGGCGCGCGCGGACCGCGTGCTCGCCCACGCCGCCCGGCTGCGCGACGGCGACTCCGCGACGGACGTCGTGCTCGTCGGGCACGGCCACTTCAGCCGGGTGCTGGCGGCGCGGTACCTCGGGCTGCCGGCGACCGCCGGCGTCCACTTCGCGCACGACGCGGGCGGGATCACGGTGCTCGGCCACGACCGCGGGGTGCCGCGCCTGGACCGGGTGAACGCGCAGCCGCTGTGACCGCCTAACGAGCCTCCGCCCAGGCCCTCGCCTTCGGCCCGAACAGCAGGCCAATCACGACCAGGCACACCAGGCCGACCGGGATGCCGACCTCCGGCCGCCCGGACGGGCCTGCCGCGTACCAGGCGACACCGAGCAGCAGCAGCTGCACGACGACTACCGGCGTTCGGGCCCACCGCCGCCCCAGCACCAGCCCGATGCCGACCGCGAGCACGGCCGCGGCCAGCACGGCGAAGTAGGCCGCCTCGGCCAGCACGTCCCCGACCCGCTCGACGCCACCGGCCGCGCGAACCAGCAGCGCGACGGCGAACGCCAACCCGAGCGCGCCCTCGGCGCAGACGATTCCTCCGGCCAACCGGACCTGACCCGGCACCGCAGCTACCACCGGCATGCGCTCAGCCTACGACCCGGGCCGTGGCGGGCTACGCTGCGCGAGTGCGAGCCATGCTGGTGGTCAACCCGCACGCCACCACTACCACTGCGACCGGCCGGGACGTGCTGGCGTCGGCGCTTTCCACCCAGCTCAAGCTCGACGTCGTGCACACCGACAGCCGCGGCCACGCCGCCGAGCTGGCCACCAAGGCGGCGCGGGACGGGTTCGACCTGATCGTCGTGCACGGCGGTGACGGCACGGTCAACGAGGTCGTCAACGGGCTGCTCACCGACGGCGTGCGGGCCGGCGCGCCGGCGCTCGCGGTCGTGCCGGGCGGGTCGGCCAACGTGTTCGGCGGCGCGATCGGGGTGTCGCGCGACCCGATCGAGGCGACCGGCCAGCTGCTGTACGCGTTGCAGGCCGGCCGGCGGCGCACGGTGGGTCTGGGCCGGGTGGCCTCGGACAACAACGGCACCAGGTGGTTCACGTTCAACGCCGGCCTCGGGCTGGACGCCCGGGCGGTCGAGCGCGTCGAGAAGGACCGGGAGCGGGGCCGCCGGGCGACGACGGCGCGCTACATCCGGGCGGCGATCATGTCGTACTTCGACCAGGACCACCGGCACCCGCTGCTGACCCTGCAGCTGCCCGGCGAGCAGCCGATCTCCGGCATCTACCTGGCGATCGTGGCCAACGCGCACCCGTACAGCTTCGCCGGGAACCGGCCGGTGCGGATGAACCCGGGAACCTCCCTGGAGCGCGGCCTCGGGGTGTTCGCGCTGTCCAGCCTGCGGCTGCCGACCGTGCTGCGGCACACGGCGCAGATCCTGCGCGGCAGGGGTGAGCCCCACGGCCGCCGGCTCGTGCGCCGCGACGACGTCGCTCAGGTGACGGTGACCAGCCACTCCCCGGTCGGGCTGCAGGTCGACGGTGACTATCTCGGTCCGCGCCAGCACGCTCGGTTCGAGTCGGTGCCCAACGCTCTGACAGTCGTGGTCTAGATCCACTACCGGTCGTGACCTACTTGCAACCTGGGGTCCCAGGGACCTTAGACCCGGACGAGGCCGTCTTCTGAATCGATTCTACCAGGACAGATAGGTTAGAATCCTTCCATGGGCCGAAATAGGGGGGTGGCTCGCCGGGCGCTGGATGACCTCTTGACATACCGTGGGTTCGTGAAAGTATTCACAAGCACCAAATCGACCGACCACTAACCACTCGGCGCATGATCGACGCGCCTGGCGAGGAGCATACCGATGGACTGGCGCCACCGCGCGGCCTGCCGAGACGAGGACCCGGAGCTGTTCTTCCCCGTGGGAACCAGTGGGCCCGCTTTGTCGCAGATCGCCGAGGCGAAGACCGTCTGCCGTCGCTGCCCCGTGAACTCCGAATGTCTGACCTGGGCACTGGAGACCGGCCAAGATGCCGGCGTCTGGGGTGGTATGAGCGAAGACGAGCGGCGCGCCGTGAAGCGGCGCAATGCCCGCACCCGGGCCCGTACCGGCGCCTGATTCCGCGCACTCGCACCTGAACAACCTGAGCGGCTCGGCACACACGAGTGCCGAGCCGCTCAGTCTTTACGAGCGCCGGCGCTTGAGCGGCACGCGCAGGGCCGCCTCGGTGCCGCCGTGCTCGCCGGCCCGCAGCGACAGCGAACCGGCCAGCTCCGAATCGACCAGGGTCCGCACGATCTGCAGGCCGAGCCGGTCGGCGCTCTCGAGCGAGAAGCCGGGCGGCAGGCCGTGGCCGTCGTCGGCCACCACGATGTCCAGCCACCCGGCCGACCGCTCGGCCCTGATCACGATCTCGCCGCGCTGGCTCGGCTCGAAGGCGTGCTCCAGGGCGTTCTGGACCAGCTCGGCCAGCACCATGACCAGCGGCGTGGCCAGCTCGGCCGGGTGCACTCCGCACGAGCCCTCGCGGCGCACCGTGACCCTGGTCTCGGTGATCGCCACGTCGGTCAGCATCGGGATCACCCGGTCGATCACCTCGTCGATGTCCACTCGCTCGTCCAGCGACGTCGACAGCGTCTCGTGCACGACCGCGATCGAGGCGACCCGCCGCATGGCCTCGTCGAGGGCGTGCCTGGCCTCGGGCGCGGAGGTCCGCCGGGCCTGCAGGCGCAGCAGCGCGGCCACCGTCTGCAGGTTGTTCTTCACCCGGTGGTGGATCTCCCGGATGGTGGCGTCCTTGGACAGCAGCGCGCGATCCTTGCGCCGCACCTCGGTGACGTCGCGGACCAGCACGAGCGCGCCGGCCGGCTCGCCGCGCGGACGCAGCGGCAGCGCCCGGAACAGCACGGTCGCGCCGCGCGCCTCGGCCTCGATCCGCATGCTCGGGGTGCCGTCGACGGCGCCCCTGATCAGCTGCGCGATCTCGGTGGCGTCGAACGGGTCGGAGATCAGCTCACGGGTCAGCGGCGCGAGCGTGACGCCCACCAGGTCGGTCGGGTGGCCCATGCGGTGGTACGCCGACAGCGCGTTGGGGCTGGCGAACACCACGGCGCCGTTGGCGTCCACCCGGATGAGCCCGTCGCCGACGCGTGGGCTGGTGTGGACGTCGACGGCCGGCTCGGCGGACGGGAACGCGCCGTCGGCGACCATCTGGCAAAGGTCGGCGGCGCTGCCGAGATAGGCGATCTCCAGCGGGCTGGGCACGCGCGGCACGCCCAGGTTGGTCTCCCTGGACAGCACGGCGATCGGCTCGCTGCCGAACCGGACCGGGATGGTCTCCCGGCGGACCGGCACGTCGTCGTGCCAGCGCGGGTCCTCCTCGCGGCACACCCGGCACTCCACGATGGCGCGGCGCAGTTGCGGGTGCTCGGCGACCATCACCTCGGCACCCACCATGTCGTCCGGGTGCGCGGTGAGCGACGTCGTCGGGCGCACCTGCGCCACGCAGACGAACCGGCTGCGCCCGGCGTCCAGCGGCACCCACATCAGCAGGTCGGCGAAGCCGAGGTCGGACAGCAGCTGCCACTCGGCAACGACCAGCTGCAGGTGGTCGACCGCCGCTCCCGGGAGCCTGGTGTGCTCTGCGAGCAGCTCGCTCAGCGTCGCCACGGACCTGCTCCGCGACGCTGTGCCGAACCGCCAGCCGGACTGTCAGTCCACGACGGCGATGAGATCACCCTCCTGCACGACGTCGCCCTCGTTGACGGCGATCTTGCTGACCGTGCCGTCCGCCTCCGTGATCACCGGGATCTCCATCTTCATCGACTCGAGGATCACCAGGGTGTCACCGTCGTTCACCGCGTCGCCCTCGGAAACGACGATCTTCCAGACGTTCGCGACCATCTCGGCGCGGATCTCCTCGGCCATCGCTTCCTCCTCGCGGCGGGTGCTCCGGTTGGTCATCCAACCATGAGCACGCCTGCGGCCGTGTGCCAAACTGTCATGGACAGCCGATCAGTGACGCAGGAGATCCCGCATGTCGAAGAAGGCCCGCAAGAAGCGCGACCGCAAGAAGAACGGCGCAAACCACGGCAAGCGCCCCAACTCCTAGCCGTCCGCCCCTCCGGTCAGCACTTCTGATCGCGGCGCTCGCCGGACACCGGTTGGGCGCCGCTTTCCACCGTCGTGCTTTCCACCGTCGTGCTTTCCATGGTCACCGTGACCTCCACGGTGGTACCGGTCTCGTCGTGCAGCACCGTCTCCTCGACCACGACGGTCGACTTCACGATCAATGACTCGATCGAGGCCCGCAGCCGGTCGCGCAGCTGCTCGGGCGCCTGCTCGCCGCCACACTTGCGGGCGAGCAGCGCCTTGAGCTGCTCCTCGATGCCGTACTGCTCCAGGCACGGATGGCACTCGTCGAGGTGCTTGCGCAGCAGCTCGCGCCGCGTGCAGTCGCACTCCTGGTCGAGGTAGAGCCAGACCTCGGCGAGCACCTCGGCGCAGTCGGTCTCGTGGGGCTTCCCGCAGCTCATCGGTCCACCTCCTGGCCGTTGGCGGCGGGGGCGGCCGCGGCCGAACGGGCCTCGGCCCCGTCACCACTGGCCGTCTCGCCGCCCGCCGTCTCGCCGCTCGCCGTCTCGCCGCTCGCCGTCACAGCGCCGCCGCGCAGGAAGCCGCGCTCGCGGGCAGTGTCGGTGAGCAGCTCCCGCAGCTGCTTGCGGCCCCGGTGCAGCCGCGACATCACGGTGCCGATGGGCGTGCCCATGATGTCGGCGATCTCCTTGTAGGCGAAGCCCTCGACGTCGGCGAGGTAAACGGCCATCCGGAAGTCCTCCGGCAACCGGCCGAGGGCGTCCTTGACGTCGCTGTCCGGCAGCCGGTCCAGGGCCTCCATCTCGGCCGAGCGCAGCCCGGTCGAGCTGTGCCCGGCGGCGTCCGCGAGCTGCCAGTCGGTGATCTCGTCGGTCGGCTGCTGCTGCGGCTGGCGCTGCCGGCGGCGGTAGCCGTTGATGTAGGTGTTGGTCAGGATGCGGTACAGCCACGCCTTGAGGTTGGTGCCGTCGGTGAACGACTCGAACGCCGCGAACGCCTTGAGGAACGTCTCCTGGACCAGGTCCTCGGCGTCGGCCGGGTTGCGCGTCATCCGCAACGCGGCCGCATACAGCTGGTCGAGCATCGGCATCGCGTCGCGCTGGAAGCGATCGGCCCGTTCATCCGGGCTCTCCACCGCCGTACCGGTCACGCCGCCGTCGGTACCGACGTCAGTGCGCTGCACCGGGCTCCCTTCGGACCGAGCTCGCCATGCCCTCGCCGGACCGGCGGGCACCGGCCACGAGAATACGGCGCTGCCACGGCTTGGGCGCGGTGCGGTTGGCACTGCCTGGACCGCCATCAGAGCGTTGGCCACGTGGCTGACCAACGCCGACCAGCGGCGACGCATTCCCACCTGCCGCGTTGCCTGTCAGTCCAACGGCCTTTAGTCCAGTGGGCGCAGCACCCGTTCGAGCCATTCGGCGACGGCCCGGCGAACCCCCTCCAGATCCGACTTGAGGCTGTGATCGCCTCTCAGCAGCACCAGCTCCTGGTGGTGACCCGGCTCCGGGCGGCCGAACGAGTCGCGGTCGCCCTGCACGATCAGGACCGGCACCGGCACGTCGTGCAGCTCACCGAGCCGGTTCTTCTCCGGCCGGCCGGGTGGGTGCACGGGAAAGGCCAGGCACAGCACCGCCACCGCGCCGCCCTCGGCCGCCGTCCGGCAGGCAACCCGCGCTCCCGCCGACCGGCCGCCGAACAGCAGCGGCAGCCCGTCGAACGTGCGCCGGCCGAGCTCCTCCGCGACCGCCAGCCACGCCGCGTCCAGCTGCCCGGCCGGTGCCGGGGAGCGCCGGCCAG
Source organism: Pseudonocardiaceae bacterium (assembly GCA_035707525.1). GTDB lineage: Bacteria > Actinomycetota > Actinomycetes > Mycobacteriales > Pseudonocardiaceae > DASSUA01. Next base: position 8,644 of record DASSUA010000021.1, on the reverse strand, counting down.
CGACCCGGTACGGCTGCTCCACGAGCGCGACGTCGACGCCGACGCCCTGCGCGGCCCGGGTCGCGGCCACCAGGTCCGGTGCGTGCACCCCACCGCCGGCGCCGTGGCCGAGCAGCAGCGCCGCCCTGGACTCCGGGGCGTTGTGCAGCTCGACCCTGGCCTGGCCGTGCGGGGTCTCGATGGTCAGCGTTGTCACTTGTTAAGGCGCAGTCTTTCGTTAGGCACAGTCATTCGTTAGGCGCAGTCACTTGTTACGTAAGGCACAGTCATTCGTTAGGCGCAGTCATTCGTTAGGCGCAGTCACTTGTTACGTACGGTAAGGCACAGTCATTCGTTAGGCACAGTCATTCGTTCACAGCAGGGTCGGCTGGTCCTGGTCGAGCTCGACCCGCTTGACCAGTTCTGGTCCGTTGTTGCCGACCTTGTTGACCGAGGCCGAGACCGGCCGCAGATCGAGCGCCGCGACCAGATCCTCGTCGGGCCCGGTCAGCAGCGACGAGACGTCGGCGAGATCCGGGTCGAGCCACCGCTGCCAGGCCGAGTTCGGCAGCATCAGCGGCATCCGGTCGTGGATCTCGGCCAGCTGGCCGACCGCGTCGGTCGTGATGATCGAGCAGGTGATCAGCGGCGGCTCGTCCTCCGGTGCGTCCTTGGGGCGCCAGGTGGCCCAGATCCCGGCGAGCGCGATGCTGGAGCCGTCGGTCGTGGTCATGTAGAAGGGCTGTTTTTGCTTGCCCTCGCGCTTCCACTCGTACCAGCCGTCGGCCGGCACCAGGCAGCGGCGCTTGGCCAGGGCGCTGCGGAACGCCGGCTTCTCGGCCGCGCTCTCCGCCCTCGTGTTGATCATCCGGTTGCCGACCTTGGCGTCCTTCGCCCAGTGCGGGACCAGGCCCCAGCGCATCAGGCGGAGGCTGCGCTCGGTCCGTGACTCGTCCGGCTTGCCCTCGTCGTCGCGCGGGTGCCGCTCCACGACCGTGACGACCTGCTTGGTCGGCGCCACGTTGTAGTCCACCCGTGGCGGCTCGGCACCGGTGTCGTCGACCGCGTCGAACTCGGCGGCCAGCGTCGCCGGATCCTTGGTAGCCGCGTATCTGCCACACACGCCATCGATCCTGACACAGCCGCGCGGCGCCGCCACCGTCCGGGTGCGGGATCATTGCCCGGTGAGCAAGCCATGGGCGGCCCCGCCGGCCGCCGCACCGATCCGGGCCAACGTGCCGGTCCCCGGGTCGAAGTCGCAGACCAACCGGGCGCTGCTGCTCGCCGCGCTGGTCACTGGCCCGCCCACCGGACCGTCGACCGTGCGCCGCCCGCTGCGCAGCCGCGACACCGAGCTCATGGCCGCGGCGCTCCGCTCGCTGGGCGCCGGCATCGACTCGGACGGCGACGGGAACTGGCTGGTCGTCCCGGCCACGCTGGCGCACGGCGCGGACATCGACTGCGGGCTGGCCGGCACGGTCATGCGCTTCGTCCCGCCGGCCGCCGCGCTCGCTCGTGGCGACGTGCGCTTCGACGGCGACCCGCGGGCCCGGGAACGCCCGATGCGCTCGATGCTGTCGGCGCTGCGCTCGCTCGGGGCCGGCGTCGACGGCGACGCCCTGCCGTTCACCGTGCGCGGCCGGGGTGGGCTGCCGGGCGGCGAGGTGACCATCGACGCGTCGGCGTCCTCGCAGTTCGTCTCCGGGCTGCTGCTGTCGGCCGCGCGGTTCGACGCCGGGGTCCGCGTGCGCCATGCCGGCGGGCCGCTGCCGTCGCAGCCGCACATCGAGATGACCGTCCAGATGCTGCGGGCGCACGGTGTCCGCGTCGACGTCCTGGGCGACAACCGCGTCGACGACGGCGGGTCACGGGCATGGCGGGTCGAACCCGGGCCGATCGCCGCCAGGGACTGGGAGATCGAGCCGGACCTGTCCAATGCGGCCGTGTACCTGGCCGCGGCGGCGGCGACCGGTGGGACGGTGACCGTGCCGGGCTGGCCGGCGACCACGACCCAGGCCGGCGACGCGATCCGCGGCATCCTCGCCTCGATGGGCTGCGAGGTACGGCTGGACAGCGAGGGACTCACCGGCGGCGGGCTCACCGGCGGCGGGCTCACGGTCACGGGGCCGCGGCGCCTGCTCGGCATCGACGCGGACCTGCGCGAAGCCGGGGAGCTCAGCCCCACCGTCGCGGCGCTGTGCGCGCTCGCCGACGGGCCATCGACGCTGCGCGGGATCGCGCACCTGCGCGGCCACGAGACCGACCGGCTCGCCGCGCTCGTCAAGGAGATCAACGGGCTGGGCGGCGCGGCGGCCGAGACTCCGGACGGGCTCACCGTCGAACCGCGCCCGCTGCACGGCGGCGCCTGGCACGCTTACGCCGACCACCGGCTGGCGACCGCCGGCGCGATCATCGGTCTGGTCGTGCCCGGGGTCGAGGTCGACGACATCGCGTGCACCAGCAAGACGATCCCCGACTTCCCCGGTACCTGGGCGGCCATGTCGACCGGCGGCTTGGCGGGTGGCCCGGCAGGTGGCGGGCCCTGAGCCGCCGAGGCGAGCTCGACGAGTCCGACGTCCGGGTCCGTCCCGGGCGACGCGGCTCCAGGCCACGCAGCAAGCGCCGGCCCGACCACGCCGACGCCGCCGAGGGCATGGTGATCGCCGTCGACCGGGGACGCTGGACCGTCGTTCCGGACGGCGACGCGCAGTGCCGCGTGGTCGCGATGCGCGCCCGCGAGCTGGGCCGTACCCCCGTCGTGGTCGGCGACCGGGTCGGCCTCGTCGGCGATCTGACCGGGCGGCCGGACACGCTGGCCAGGATCGTGCGGGTCGTCGAGCGCACCAGCGTCCTGCGCCGCACCGCCGACGACACCGACCCCTACGAGCGCATCGTCGTCGCCAATGCCGAGCAGCTGGTGATCGTAAGCTCGCTCGCCGACCCGCCGCCCCGGTTCGGCCTGATCGACCGGTGCCTGGTCGCAGCCTTCGCCGGCGGGCTGCGCCCGGTGCTGTGCCTGACCAAGGCCGACCTGGCGCCCGCCGGGAAGGTACTGCACCACTACGCCGAGCTGGACATCCCGAGCGTCGTATGCCGCATCGACGAGCCGCAGGACGCGCTGCGCGAGGCGCTCGCCGGCCGCGTCTCCGCGCTCGTCGGGCACTCGGGTGTCGGCAAATCCACCCTCGTCAACGCCCTCGTGCCGGACGCCGAACGCGCCGTGGGCGAGGTCTCCGCGATCGGCAAGGGCCGGCACACCTCGTCCTCGGCGGTGGCCCTGCCGCTGCCGGGCGGCGGCTGGGTCGTCGACACGCCCGGCATCCGCTCGTTCGGCCTCGCGCACGTCAGCGCCGACGACGTCGTCACCGCCTTCGGCGACCTGCGTGACGCGATCGAGAACTGCACGCGCGGCTGCGGCCACCTCGGCCCGCCGGCCGATCCGGAGTGCGCACTAGACGAGCTCACCGGCGAGGCCGCCAGCCGCGCCCGCTCGGTCCGCCAGCTCCTCCTGGCCCTACGCGCCCCCTAACCACGGCGTGTCGTCCGTTTCGGTACGCATGTTGCACGTTTGCGGTCGTCGGGGTGTTCCTGGCGGGCCCGCAACTCGCTAACCGGATCCGGGTGCCCGACCCCCGCGGACCGTGGGCGTCATCCGCTCCCCACCCCTCGGCACGTGGGCGTCATTCGCTTCCCTACACGAAGCGTGGGCGTCATCCGATCCGCGACAGGGCGCGTGGGCGTCATTCGCTCCCCAGCGTCAACGTGACGACTGGCTTCGTCGCCTACAGCGATGCCCTGATCGCAGATTGGTGTGGGCTCATCGTGCAGGCGAACCGCGAAGGCGGGCGGGTGGCTTCACACTTCCGGTGTAGCTCTTGTGGACGGACCGCCCCGTGCCCAGCCTGGCACTTTCAGCGACTTCACCATGGCCACGATTCTCCGCGGTCATGATCGTCGTTTCGGTGCCAGCAACCGCGCTCAGCGCGGCCCACGGCACCGAAACGGTGATCATGAGCCACTCCGACCTACCCGATCACCGCGCTGTGCCGGTGCGGTTACCGGGGCCACCAAAATGCGGGGCGGCGGGACGGGCGCAGCCGGTCACGTGATCGGCTGCGCAAGCGGGCAAGATCGCTGAAAGTGTGAACTCACCATGCAGCATGGGCGCGAAAGTGCATGGTGGCCTCACACTTCCGGTGATCTTGGACGAGGCTGGGCCAGCGTGGGCCCGGTAACGGCCGCCGGCCGGCGGCGCAGCGCGGAGTCAAGCACCGGGACGGCGCCGATCCGCTCAGCTCGCGGAGGCGTCGAGCCGGATCGTGATCCGGTCCTCGACGGGCGGGTTCAGCTCGGCGTCGGCCCAGCCGGTGACCGAGCGGCACTCGATCACGAGGTCGCCGTTTCGCACCTTGACCAGCAGGAAGTGCTTGAAGAACGGCGGTTCGTCGCTGTCGAACACCTCCGACAGCAGGCGCACCAGCAGCCCGCGCTGGCGCAGCGGCATGACCAGCTCGAGCACCCGCTCCGCCGACCGCGGCACCTCGACCAGCTTGCGGCGCGGCGGCAGCCGGTAGCGGCGCGCGAGCCAGCTCGCGGCCACGTCCGGGTCGACCTCGCCGTTGCGTACGTGCGCCGGCAGCACGAGCGTGCGGGCCGCGCCGATCCGCAGCAAGTAGGCCAGCAATGCGGTGGGCGGCAGCGCCAGTATCCCGACGGCGACCGCGGCCGGCACCGAGACGAGCGCGAGCAGCAGCGCGAGCGCGACAAAGCCGGCCGTCACCAGCGTCATGGTGATCAGCGACCGGCGCAGGAACGGCACGACCTGCCGGGCGTAGAAGGCGAGCGAGTCGCCCCGCAGCGGGTACAGCCGGATGTCGTCCTCGGCCGGGAACCCGACGCCGTCCGGCAGCCGCGGCGACGTGGCCGGGTCCAGGCCGTGCGTCGCGCTCATGTAGGCGCCGCCGCCGCCGCTGACCACGTACTCGATCCGCCGGCCCGCCGTGCCGACCGAACAGTCGACCGGATAGTGCTGGTAGTTGTGGATGTCGCCGCCGATCGCGGCCACGTAGTGGTTGGCCGGGTCGCGCACGATGTCGTCGACGGTCTGCTCGCCGCCGGCGATGCGTCCCGGCCGGTAGGCGTAGTCGACGAGCAGTGGCCGGCCGGTGAGCAGCACCTTGGGCCGCTCGCCCGCCGACACCCGGCGCAGCCATTCGCCCTGCTCGGCGTCGAGCTCGCCGCGGACCCCGGTGTCGATGCACACCAGCCGCAACGGCCCGGTGTCGATCGCGTAGTACGGGCCGGGCTGGGCCGGCCGGACCGGGCTCGCGCGCCACGGCGGCGACGAGGCCCGAAGCGGCTCGATGACGGCGGTGTCCGGCTTGCCGCCCGGGCGCCACAGCAGCCGGGCGATCCGCTCGCGCCAGCCATGGACGCCTGGGAACTCCCTGGTGCTGCGCGCGTCGCAGAAGTGCTCGTGGAAGCCGTGCAGCAGGTCGTACCAGTCGTGGTTGCCGGGCAGGCCGTAGATCGTGCCGGGGAAGTCGGCGTACGGCACGTAGAAGCGGTCCGGGTAGTCGTTGACGTCACCGGCCGGGTAGATGACGTCGCTGCACAGCACCATGAAGTCGACCGGGCGCACCGAGCGCAGCGCCGCGGCCACGCAGTACTGCGACGCGTCGCCCTCGCCCGGGTCGCCGACGATCACGAAGGTCGGCTCGGCGAGGTCGCTGCGGTCGACGGTCAGGTCCGGGAACCGCTCCGAGAGCGCGGCCAGGTCCCGCAGCCAGCGCCGCCGCTGTTCGTGCACGATCCGCTCGCCGGCGAACCGGGTCAGCAGGTCGTTGTAGGACTTGGAAAGCGCGTCGAAGCTGACCCATTTGAACGGCTTGGCGCGCGGCCTGAACCGCCCGGCGAGCAGCCGCGGCCAGGACCCGGGCGGCAGGGTGGGCCCGACCGGCGGGGCCCACCCCGCACCGCGTTTCGACTGCCTCGATGACGGCGCCACCGGGGCAACCTAGCGGTGATCAGCCCATGTGCGGGTACCGGTGGTCGGTCGCCGGCACGAAGGTTTCCTTGATGGTGCGCGGGCTCGTCCAGCGCAGCAGGTTGAGCATCGAGCCGGCCTTGTCGTTGGTGCCGGACGCGCGGCCGCCACCGAAGGGCTGCTGGCCGACGACCGCGCCGGTCGGCTTGTCGTTGACGTAGAAGTTGCCGGCGGCGAACCGGAGCCGCTCGTGCGCGACGTCCACCGCCACCCGGTCGTTGGCGAACACGGCACCGGTCAGCGCGTACGGCGTCGTGCTGTCCACAGTGGACAGGATGTCGGCGTATTCGGAGTCGTCGTAGACGAAGACCGACAGGATCGGCCCGAAGTACTCGGTCGAGAAGATCTCGTGCGTCGGGTCGGAGCCGACCAGCACCGTCGGCTGCACGAAGTAGCCGACCGAGTCGTCGCACGAGCCGCCGGCCAGCACGTCGATGCTCGGCTCGCTCGCGGCCTTCTCCAGCACGTCGCGGTGCTTGGCGAACGCCCTGGCGTCGATCACCGCGCCGCCGAAGTAGGTGAAGTCGGTGACGTCGCCGAACCGGATCGACCTGGTGACGTCGGCGAGCCGGTCGCGAAGTCCGCCGTCCCACAGCGACTTCGGCAGGTAGGCGCGCGAGGCGGCCGAGCACTTCTGGCCCTGGTACTCGAACGCGCCGCGCACCATGCCGACCGTGACCGCCTCCGGGTCGGCCGACGGGTGCGCCACGATGAAGTCCTTGCCCCCGGTCTCGCCGACCAGCCTCGGGTACGACCGGTAGCCGTCGAGGTTCTCCGCGACCGTGCGCCACAGCCGGCGGAACGTTGCGGTCGAGCCGGTGAAGTGGATGCCGCCGAGGTCCGGGTCGCGCAGCGCTACCTCGCTGACGGCGGCGCCGTCGCCGGTGACCAGGTTGATCACACCGGGCGGCAGCCCGGCCGCCTCGAGCAGGCGCATCGTGTAGTGGGCGGACAGCTGCTGGGTCGGCGACGGCTTCCACACCACGGTGTTGCCCATGAGCGCCGGGGCCGTCGGCAGGTTCCCGGCGATCGAGGTGAAGTTGAACGGCGTGATCGCCACCACGAACCCGTCGAGCGGCCGGTGGTCGAGCCGGTTCCACATGCCCGGCACCGAGATCGGCTGCTCGGCAAGGATCCGGTGTCCGAAGTGGACGTTGAACCGGAAGAAGTCGATCATCTCGGCGGCCGCGTCGATCTCGGCCTGGAACGGCGACTTGGACTGGCTGAGGATCGTCGAGGCGTTGAGCGTGTCCCGCCACGGCCCGGCCAGCAGGTCGGCGGCGCGCAGCAGGACCGTCGCGCGCTCGTCGTAGGGCAGCGCCCGCCACCCGGGCGCGGCCTCCTTCGCGGCGCGCACCGCCTCCTCGACGTCGGAGTTGGTGGCCTGCCCGCCGGTCCCGAGCACGTGCTCGCGGTCGTGCGGCTGCACCACGTCGAACGGCTCGCCGCCGGCCATCCGCCGCGCTCCGGCGATCGTCATGGTCAGCTCGACGCGCTCGCCCTCGATCTCGGCGACCCTGCGCTGCAGCGACTCCCGTTCGGGACTGTCCGGCGCGTAGCTGCGAAACGGCTCGTTGGCCGGTACCGGAGTGCTGGTGACTGCATCCATCATCTCGGTCCTATCTGGCGAGTCCTGGTCCGGTCACGTGGGGTTGCTCGGCGGTATCCCCATCCTGGCACGGCCACTAGCATGCGCTCGTGGCTCGGGTTACCGGCGTCGGTGGGGTATTCGTCCGCTCCCGCGATCCGGCGGCCCTCGCCGCCTGGTACTCCCGCCACCTGGGCGTGCCCACCGAGCGTTACGGCGGCGCGACGTTCCACTGGGACCACGGCTCGACGACCTGGGCGCCGTTCCCGGCCGACACCGCCTACTTCGGCCCCGGCGACCAGCAGGCAATGGTCAACTTCCGGGTCGACGACCTGCGCGCGCTCATGGCCGAGCTGCGCACGGGCGGCGTGGAGGTGCTCGACGAGGTCGAGGAGAGCGAGTTCGGCCGCTTCGGCTGGTGCGTCGACCTCGACGGCAACCGGGTCGAGCTGTGGGAGCCCGCCCCCGGCATGTGATCCGGCCGGCGGTTTACAGCAGGTCGAGCAGGAACGAGATCTCCTGGGGCGCGTACCAGGCCAGCTCGTGGTCCTCGGCCTCGCCGACCAGGAACTCCGCGTCCAGGTCGCCCAGGTCGGCGGCGCCAACGGCGGAGGCGGCCTGGCGGACGGCGTAGCCGGCCTCCTCGGTGTCCACGTGCACCGAGGCGATCCGCTCCATCGGTACGCCGCCGGCGATCCGCACGGCGCCGTCGTCGAGGTCGGGGCGCAGGGTGACGTCGTCGAGGTCAGCGGCGACCACCACCCGGCGGGGTGGGGTGCTGTCCTCGCCGAGGCCGAACTCGACGGCCAGCAGGCGCAGGGAGGCGCGGGCGGCCTCGCTCATCGCGGCGTACTCGAGCTCCTCGTCGTCGCCGCTGACGTAGGACTCGCGCAGCCGCGGGGTGAGCGCGAACGCCGTACCGCCGATCGGCTCCAGGATCCCGTTCTTGACCAACGTGCGCAGCATCGGCCACGTGGCCGGGACGTACACCCGCATCAGGTTCCCCCACCCTGCTCGGTCCTGTCGTACCC
>DASSUA010000020.1:0-3419 GCA_035707525.1 Pseudonocardiaceae bacterium | reverse complement strand
GTGGCCGAGGGGGACACGACGACGCTCCCGTCGATCAGCTCGCGCCGCAGGCCATCCTCGGGGAGAGAGTGCAGGTAGGCAGCGGTAAAGCCGCCCGCGCTGAGGAACCGCGGACGATCCGTGACGGCAGCGGTCACGTCGTCACCCCCCGAATCGGCCCTGGCAGCCACGAGTCAAGGCTACGTGGCGAGGACTGGCGAGCGTGACACTAGCGAGAGGGTCCGACAGAACCGGGGACGACCAGGTGGAGGTGCCGCTGGGCCACGCCGATGCTGACCCGCTGTCCCCAGGCCATGACCAGGTGGTCCGCCTCCACCCCATCCGCGAACACCACCAGCCGCTCGGCCTCGCTGACCAGCTCCAGCCGCTCGCCCGAGGTGAGCTGGCCGGCGGTCAGCGACACCCCGGTCGCCGGTGACGGCCACGCCTCCCGGACGAACCAGCACAGCGCCGGCTCGTCGGGCGCGGGCAGATCGGGCGCTGCGGCGCGCTCCCGCGCGATCGACGCGCACCAGCCGGTGGCGCCGGTCCCGGTGCCGACCACGACACCCGACGACGACTGCCGCTCCCGCCGGCCGTCGGCGGTGCCGATTGCGTACCGGGCGGACTGGTGGGACGGGTGGCCGACGTACACCTCGTTGAGGCCGACCAGCTCCTGGCCGTCGTCGAGCGTTGCCACCACCATGGTCCGGACCTGTTGGGCCGCTGTGCCCGCGGCCACCGCCGGCAGCAGGCGCCCGGCCGCGCCGGGAGCAAACCGGACGAGTACGCCGGCGTTGCGGCCCGGCTCGGGGTCGACGCCCACCACCGGCTGCCCGGACAGGTACTTGGCTACGTTGGCGACGAGCCCGTCCTGGCCCACGGCGACCACGATGTCCTCCGGGCCGAAGAGGAACCGGGGCAGGTCCTCCCGGTCGACGTGCCCGCGGCGCCAATCGGCCGGGATCGCGGCGCCGACCTCGGTCAGGGCGGCCTGTAGGGCCGCGTGCCTGGCGCTCACCTCGGCCAGGTCCCGCCCGCGCTGCCGGAGGAAGTACGCCGCGGCGGCCCGGGTGCCGTGCCGCACCAGCAGCTCGTCCAGCTCGCTGCGGCGCGACACGAGCACCACCCGAGGGGGCAGGCTCACGGTTGGACTCCGTTCGCCAGGCGGGCCACCAGGCCGGTGACCACGTCCGGGGTGACGGTCAGCTGGCCGATCGCCGGCAGCTGGCCGGCCAGCTCCTTGAGCGCGAGCGCCTGCAGCACACCGGTGGGCAGGTCCCGGTACGCGGCGAGCCGCGCGGTCTCCGCGTCGCCCTCGGCCAGCCCGAGCGCCCGTACCCCGGCCGCCCTGGCCTCGGTGAGGGTGCGGTCCTTCTCGGCGTCGGCGGCGGCCAGCACCCGGGACCGCTCGGCCTTGCCCTGCGCGGTCGCGAGCTCGGCCGCAGCGTCCAGCTCCGCCCGGCGCCGGGCGTTGGACCCGCGCTGCTCGACCAGCTGCTGCTCGCGCCGGGCCAGCTCGATCTTGCTCTGCAGCTCGTTCTCGGCGATGGCCCGCTCCTGCTCCACGGCCTGGGCGCGGCGGGAGTACGTCGCCCGGTCAGCCTCGACCTGCACCGCCTCGCGGGTGGGCGTCTGCAGGGCGCGCTCCAGCTCGGGCTCCGGCCGGATCGCGACCACCCGGGCGCTCACCACGCGCACGCCGACGTCGGCCAGCCGCGGGTCCTCCTCCAGCGCGGTGGAGAGGGCCTCGCGCACGGGTGCGATGCCGGCGGTGAGCGCCTCGGTCAGCGACAGCCTGGCCAGCAGGTCCAGCGCGGGCTGCTGGGCCAGCTCGGCCAGGAGCGTCGCCACCTGGTCCAGCGGCTGGGCGCGCCAGGTGCCCTGGTACGGGTCGATGGAGAAGTCCAGCCGGGACGCTGCCACCACCGGGTCGGCGACCCGGTAGGTCACCGTGGCCTGGACCGTCACCTCGGTGAAGTCCATGGTCCGGGCGTGGAACAGCAGCGGCAGCTCCCGGTCGTCGACCGGCACCTCGGACAGCACCGCGGTGAGTGGGCGATACCAGAACGACTGGCCAACCCCCTCGTGCCGGACGGCACCGCGGGCGAGATGCCGTACCCAGGTTGTCGGCGCCCCGCGCAGGTGTCGCAGGAACAGCCGGTTCGTCACGTCCGCCATGGCGGTCACCCCTCTCGATCTTTTTCGTCATACAGACGATAAGCATCATCATGATACCTTCTCGTCAAGGTGGTGATAAGTCAGATGATCGATCCGCCGCGCTTCGCGGTCACCGTGGACCTGGTGGTGCTGACCATCCGCGGCGGGCAGTTCTGCGCGCTGCTCGTACGCCGGGGCGCCCTGCCGCACCGCGGCGACTGGGCGCTGCCCGGCGGATTCGTCCACGCCGACGAGGACCTGCCCGATGCGGCCGTGCGGGAGCTGGCCGAGGAGACCGGGCTAGCCGGCCCGGCCGGGCACCTGGAGCAGCTGGCCAGCTACGGCGCGCCGGGCCGGGACCCGCGCGGTCGGGTGGTGACCGTGGCCTACCTGGCGCTCCTGCCCGACCTGCCCACGCCGGTGGCCGGCACCGACGCGGCGAGCGCGCAGTGGCATCCGGTGTCCACGGTAGACAAGCTCGACCTGGCCTTTGACCACTCCACGATCCTGGGCGACGGGGTCGAGCGGGCCCGGGCCAAGCTGGAGTACAGCGCGCTGGGCACCGCGTTCTGCCCGCGCGAGTTCACCATCGCCCAGCTGCGCGAGGTGTACGAGGCGGTCTGGGGGACGACCCTGGACCCGCGCAACTTTCACCGGAAGGTGACGACGGCGCAGCGGTTCGTCGTACCCACCGGGCAGTGGACGGTCGGGGAGCGGGGGCGTCCCGCGCAGCTCTACCGGCGCGGCGCGGCGACCCTGCTCCACCCTCCGATGCTGCGCCCATAAGCAGTCAGACCGGGACCGGTTCCACCCACACCGCGGCAACCCGCGAGCAGCCCGTGCTGTGGTAGCCGCAGCTCTCTGCAATATTGGACGCGGCGGCCGCATTCAGCCCCGACCCGGGGACGGCGGCCGGCGAATGAGGTCTACGCCGGCCAGCCCGCCGCCGACGTATACATACAGGGAGAGACCAATGGCGAAGGGCGCAACTGGAGCCCGGCCGCTGAGGCAGGCGGAGAAGAGCGCGCGAGCCGGGAACGGCGCCATGGCCGAGCCGGAGTTCGTGCAGCTGCTTACCCCCGACGGCGACCGGGTCGACCATCCGGACTACACGGTGAGCTTCACCGAGGACGAGTACCGCGAGCTCTACCGCGACCTGGTGATCGTACGGCGGCTGGACGCGGAGGCGACGGCCCTGCAGCGCCAGGGCGAGCTCGGCATCTGGGCGAGCCTGCTGGGCCAGGAGGCGGCCCAGGTGGGGTCGGCCCGAGCGCTGCACC
>DASSUA010000019.1:0-3558 GCA_035707525.1 Pseudonocardiaceae bacterium | reverse complement strand
GGCAAGCTCGGGTATCGGATTGCGGGGTGATGTGACTGATTGGTCAATTGGACGGTGTGCCGTTGACCAATCGGTCACGGGAAGCTCGGGGGTGGTGCCGGTCTGTCGTTCTTGGTCGTCGGGCGGGTGCGGCGCTGCGGGGGATGGGCGCGGTGGCGCGGATCCCCGATGGCCGCAGCGGGGTGGTTCATGATCATTTGTTTTGGTGCCGGGAACCGTGCTGAGCGCGGCTCGTGCTGCCGAAACGACGACCAAGAACCCCCTGGGATCTAGAGCCGCCCTGTGGCAACGCCGTAATCCCAGTCCCTGCAGAAGAGCCGCACCCAACTCCTAACGCCTGTTCTAACCCAGCTCCAGCAGCAGGTCACCGCCCTCGACCTGCTGGACGGCGCCGATCGCGAGCCGCTTGATGGTGCCCGCCCTCGGCGCGGTGATCGCGGCCTCCATCTTCATGGCCTCGATGCTGGCCACCGTCTGTCCGGCCTCCACGGTGTCACCCGCGTCGACGTTGAGCGTGACGACGCCGGCGAACGGCGCCGCCAGGTGGTTGGGGTTGGAACGGTCGGCGCGCTCGGCGACCGGCAGGTCCGAGGCCACCGACCGGTCGCGCACCTGCACCGGCCGCAGCTGCCCGTTGAGCGCCGCCAGCACCGTACGCATGCCGCGCTCGTCCGCCTCGCCGATCGCCTGCAGGCCGATCAGCAGCCGCACGCCGGGCTCCAGGTCGACCACGTGCTCCCCGCCGGGGGCCATGCCGTAGAAGAAGTCCTTGCTGTGCAGCACCGATGTGTCGCCGTGGGCCTCCCGGTGCGCGGCGAACTCCTTGGCCGGGCCGGGGAACAGCAGCCGGTTCAGGGTGTGCCGGCGGTCGGTCTCGAGGCCGCGCCGGTCGTCTCTGGTCAGCTCGGTGACCGTGCGCGGCGCCGGCCGGCCGCGCAGCGCCTTGGTGCGGAAGGGCTCCGGCCAGCCGCCAGGTGGGTCGCCGAGCTCGCCGTGCAGGAACCCGACCACCGAGTCCGGGATGTCGAACCGGCCCGGGTCGGCCTCGAAGTCCCTCGGGTTGACGCCCGCGCCGACCAGGTGCAGCGCCAGGTCGCCGACGACCTTCGACGACGGCGTGACCTTCACCAGCCGGCCGAGCATCCGGTCGGCGGCGGCGTACATCGCCTCGATCTGCTCGAACTTGTCCCCGAGCCCGAGCGCGATCGCCTGCTGGCGCAGGTTCGACAGCTGCCCGCCCGGGATCTCGTGGTTGTACACCCGCCCGGTCGGCGACGGCAGGCCCGACTCGAACGGTGCGTACAGCTTGCGCACCGTCTCCCAGTACGGCTCCAGGTCGCACACGGCCGCGAGCGAGAGGCCGGTCGCGCGGTCGGTGTGGTCGGTGGCGGCGACGATCGCCGACAGCGGGGGCTGCGAGGTCGTCCCGGCCATCGACGCGGTGGCCCCGTCGATCGCGTCCACGCCGGCCCCGACCGCGGCCAGGTAGGTCGCGAGCTGCCCGCCGGGGGTGTCGTGGGTGTGCAGGTGGATCGGCAGGTCGAACCGCTCCCGCAGGGCACCGACGAGCCGCGCCGCCGCCGGCGGCCGCAGCAGCCCGGCCATGTCCTTGATGCCGATCACGTGCGCTCCGGCGTCGACGATCTGCTCGGCGAGCTTTGCGTAGTAGTCGAGCGTGTAGAGGTGCTCGGAAGGATCACAGAGGTCGGCCGTGTAGCACAGCGCGACCTCGGCGATCGCGGACCCGGTCTCGCGCACCGCGTCGATCGCCGGCCGCATCTGGCTGACGTCGTTGAGCGCGTCGAAGATGCGGAAGATGTCGACGCCGGTCGCGGTCGCCTCCTCGACGAACGCCTGGGTCACCGCCTCCGGGTAGGGGGTGTACCCGACGGTGTTGCGGCCGCGAAGCAGCATCTGCAGGCACACGTTCGGCATCGCCTTGCGCAGCGCGGCGAGCCGGTCCCACGGGTCCTCGGCGAGGAAGCGCAGCGCCACGTCGTAGGTCGCGCCGCCCCAGCACTCGACCGACAGCAGCTGCGGCATCAGCCGCGCCACGTGCGGTGCGACCGCCAGCAGGTCCTTCGTGCGGATCCGGGTCGCCAGCAGCGACTGGTGGGCGTCCCGGAACGTCGTGTCGGTGACCCCGACGGCCCGGCTCGCCCGCAGCCACCGGGCAAAGCCCTCCGGACCCAGCTCCGTCAACCGCTGGCGCGATCCGGGCGGCGGCGCGACGCTGGCGTCCACCCGCGGCAGCTTCTCCACCGGGTCCACGATCGCCGGCCGTGGCCCGTTCGGGCGGTTGACGGTGACGTCGGCCAGATAGGTCAGGATCCGGGTGGCCCGGTCGGCCGAGGCCCGCGCGGTGAGCAGGTGCGGCCGCTCGGCGATGAACGAGGTCGTCACGCCGCCGGCGCGGAAGTCCGGGTCGTCGAGCACCGCCTGCAGGAACGGGATGTTCGTGGCGACGCCGCGGATGCGGAACTCGGCGACCGCCCGGCGGGCCCGGCGCACCGCGGTGGCGAAGTCGCGACCCCGGCACGTGAGCTTGACCAGCATCGAGTCGAAGTGCGCGCTGATCTGGGCACCGACGTGGGTCGTGCCGCCGTCGAGCCGTATCCCGGAGCCGCCGGGCGAGCGGTAGGCGGTGATCACGCCCGTGTCGGGGCGGAAGCCGTTGGCCGGGTCCTCGGTGGTGATCCGGCACTGCAGGGCCGCGCCGCGGACCGTGACCTGGTCCTGGGTCAGGCCGAGGTCGGCGAGCGTCTCGCCGGCGGCGATCCGCAGCTGCGAGGCGACCAGGTCGACGTCGGTGACCTCCTCGGTGACCGTGTGCTCGACCTGGATCCGCGGGTTCATCTCGATGAACACATGGTTGCCGTCGCGGTCGAGGAGGAACTCGACGGTGCCGGCGTTCACGTAACCGATCTCGCTGGCGAAGCGCACCGCGTCCCGGCAGATCCGGTCGCGGCGCTGCGGGTCCAGGTTCGGGGCCGGGGCGATCTCGATCACCTTCTGGTGCCGGCGCTGCACCGAGCAGTCCCGCTCGAACAGGTGCACGATCTCGCCGGTCGTGTCGGCGAGCACCTGCACCTCGATGTGCCTCGGGTCGACGACCGCCTGCTCGAGGAACACCGTCGGGTCCCCGAACGCCGACTCGGCCTCCCGCATCGCGGCGTCGAGCGCGTCGGCGAGCTGCTCGATTCGGTCCACCCGCCGCATCCCCCGGCCACCGCCGCCGGCGACGGCCTTGACGAACAGCGGCAGCCCGACGTGCTCGACGGCCCCGGTCAGGACCGACGGGTCGGCCGACGGGTCGCTGCCGCGCAGCACCGGCAGGCCTGCCGCCCTGGCCGCCTCCACCGCGCGCGACTTGTGGCCGGTGAGCTCGAGAACCTCGCGGCTCGGGCCGACGAACGTGATCCCGGCGCGCGCGCACGCCGCCGCGAGCGCCGGGTTCTCCGAGAGGAACCCGTAGCCCGGGTACACCGCGTCCGCGCCCGCCCTGATCGCCGCGCCCACGATCTCGTCGACCGACAGGTAGGCCCGCACCGGGTGGCC
>DASSUA010000018.1:0-2848 GCA_035707525.1 Pseudonocardiaceae bacterium | reverse complement strand
TTGAGCACCACGAACGCGTGCACCGACATGGTCCGCGCCGGGTCCGGCGCCCCGACCACCGCGCACTCCAGCACGTCCGGGTGGCCCAGCAGCGCCGTCTCCACCTCGGGCCCGGCGATGTTGATGCCCCCCGAAATGATCATGTCGTCATTGCGCGCCTGGTACCAGAAGTACCCGTCCGCGTCGCGCTTGTACGTGTCGCCGGTCAGGTTCCAGCCGTGGCCCACGTACTCCCGCTGCCGGTCGTCGGCGAGGTAGCGGCAGCCGGTCGGCCCGCGCACGGCCAACCGGCCGATCTGCCCGTCCGGCACCGGGTTGCCGTCGTCGTCGAGCACGCACGCCTCGTACCCGGGCACGGGCTTGCCGGTCGCCCCGGGCCTGATGTCGTCGTCGGCGGCGGAGATGAAGATGTGCAGCATCTCGGTGGAGCCGATGCCGTCGATGATCTTGATCCCGGTGGCGTCGTGGAACGCCTGCCCGGTCGCCAGCGGCAGTGGCTCCCCGGCGGAGACGCAGCGGCGCAGCGAGCGAAGCCCGGCGTGGTCGGGCGCGGCCAGCATGGCGCGGTACGCCGTCGGCGCGGTGAACAGGATCGTCGGGCGGTGCTGGGCCAGCGCCGGCAGCAGCAGGTCCGGTGTGCCCTTCTCCAGCAGCAGGGTGGCGGCGCCCACCCGCAGCGGGAAGACGACCAGCCCGCCGAGCCCGAACGTGAAGCCCAGCGGCGGCGAGCCGGTGAAGAGGTCCTCGGACGTGGGGCGCAGCACGTGGGCGGAGAACGTGTCGGCGATGGCGAGCACGTCCCGGTGGAAGTGCATGGTGGCCTTGGGCCGGCCGGTCGTGCCGGAGGTGAAAGCGAGCAGGGCCACGTCGTCCTGGCCGGTGTCGACCGCGGAGAAGTCCGCCGGCTGGGCCGCCGCGCGTACCTCCAGGCTCGCCGCAGTGCCGTCGCCGACGACCGTGTACGGCCCGATGCCGGCCGCCGCCAGGTCTGCCACGAAGCGGTGGTCCACTATGGAGTGGTCGATGCGGGAGATCTCGTGGATGGTGCGCAGCTCGCCGCTGCGCAGCAGCGGCATGGTGGTGACCACCACGCCGCCCATCTTGAGCACACCGAACCAGCAGGCGACGAGCCAGGGGTTGTTGGGCGCTCGTAGCAGCACCCGGTTGCCGGGGACCAGACCGACCTCGGTGACCAGATAATGAGCCACCTGGTTGGCGCGGGAGCGCAGGTCGCCGTAGCTGACGACCGACCCGTCCGGGGTGAGCAGGCAGCGGCGGTCGGCGCCGTGCGCGGTGGCGGTGCGGTCGAGTAGCTCGGTCGCGCAGTTGAGGCGCTCGGGGTACTTCAGCTCCGGCAGGTCAAAGATGAGCGGGGGCCAGTGCTCCTCAGGCGGCAGGTGCTCGCGGGTGAAGGTATCGACGTGGGCCGACTGGGCGAGTGGCATGGCTACTGCTCCTCATCGCACGTCATCACGCCTGCATGACGGTAGTCAAGAACACGATATGGTGTTGCGATGCCGGAGACAACGGGCCCGGGCGCAGCTCCGCGTCCGCTGATCGTCAGCATCTACGGGCTTTACGCGCGCGACGGCGGCGGCTGGCTGTCCGTGTCGCTGGTGATCCGGCTCCTCGCCGAGTTGGGCGTGGACGAGCCGGCGGTCCGGTCCGCCATCTCCCGGCTCAAGCGGCGCGGGCTGCTCGTCGCCTCCCGCCGGGACGGGGTCGCCGGCTACGCGCTGTCGGACGAGGCGCGGGAGATCCTGGCCGAGGGCGACGCGCACATTTTCGACCCACAGCCGGCCGCGCTCGCCGACGGCTGGCTGCTGGTCATCTTCTCGGTTCCGGAGACGGAGCGCGCCAAACGGCACACGCTGCGCTCGCGCCTGTCCGCCCTCGGGTTCGGCGCGGCCGCGCCCGGGGTGTGGGTCGCGCCGGCCCACCGGCACGACCTGACCGTCATCACGCTGCGCCGGCTCGGCCTGGAGTCCTACGTGGACCTGTTTCGCGCGGACTATCTCGCCTTCACCGACATCGCCCGGGCGGTCGAGGAGTGGTGGGACCTGGGCGCCATCCACAAGTCCTATGTGGAGTTCATCGCCCGGTGGGAGGGGCTGGGCTGGCGGGGCTCCGCAGAGGCGTTCGCCGACTGGGTACGGCTGCTCACCGACTGGCGGCGGTTGCCGTACCTGGATCCGGGGCTGCCGCCCGAGCTGCTACCCGCGGACTGGCCCGGCGTACCGGCGGCCGAGCTGTTCCACTCCCTGCGCGCCAAGCTCGCCGGCCCAGCCTACGACTACGTGCGGCTCATCTCGGCGGCCTTCACGTCAACCGGTGGGTAGCCACGTGAAACCGGTTGAGCTACCACCGCCCCGGCACCCCGGTCAATCGGGCACCACCGCGACGCCGGAAATCTCCACCAGGGCTTCGTCGTCCCACAGCCGGGCCACCCCGATGCCGGCGGCGGCCGGGTAGTCGCGGCCCATCAGGCGGCGCCACACCGCGCCCAGCTCTTCGGCCCGGCGCCGGTAGTCCGGCACGTCCACGATGTAGATCGTGGACTGCACCAGGTGCTCGGGCTCGCCGCCGGCCGCCCGCAGCGCCACGACGAGGTTGGTCAGCGCCTGCTCGAACTGGGCGACCAGGTTTCCGGCGCCGACCAACTGGCCGG
Source organism: Pseudonocardiaceae bacterium (assembly GCA_035707525.1). Lineage (GTDB taxonomy): Bacteria > Actinomycetota > Actinomycetes > Mycobacteriales > Pseudonocardiaceae > DASSUA01. The sequence continues at coordinate 180 of DASSUA010000018.1, read as the reverse complement.
CGGAGTCCAGCGCCGTCTGCCCGGCCAGGTAGACCGTACGCCCGCCGGAGGCGGCGACCGCGTGCGAGAAGCCGGAGGGCGGAGCCAGCGAGGGTGGGTTGACCCGCTCGATCACGCCTGCACCGCCCCACCGTCCACGTTGATGCCCTGCCCGGTGACCGCCCCGTTGTCCACGCAGAA
>DASSUA010000017.1:0-5855 GCA_035707525.1 Pseudonocardiaceae bacterium | reverse complement strand
TCGAGCAGGATGCGCGCCGTCGATATCGGGGTGGGCGAGGTGCTCTGGTTGAACACCCCGTCCGCTTCCACCGCGCCGTGCTCGTCGCCGGCGCGCACCCGCAGCGGCCGGGCGGCCGTCTGGTTGCCGGGCGGGGGCGGTGCGGAGACGGTGAGCTCGGCGCGGCCCCAGCGGCCGGCTCCGACCTCGAGCACCGGTGGGTTGAAGACGAACCCGACGACGCCTTCGGGGTCGCTACCGGACAGCCGGACCCGCAGGGGGCGCGCACCCCGGCGATTGTCGATCACGACGCCCATCCGGCCATCCGCGCGGTCGCGCACCCTGAGGTGCTCCGGCTCCAGCCGGACGGCCGCGGTGGTGATCGGGGCCCGGGATGCGGACTGAACCCACGAGCCCGCCACGTCGCTCTGGTGGCGGCCGTCGTTGGCGACGATCGTGAACTGCCGGGTGAGTTCCTCTCCGGCCGGCGGCATGCGCGCCTCCAGCCGGGCCCGGGTGCGGGTCTCGGCACCGGCCCGCACCCAGACCTCCCGGTGATAAAACGAGAACTGGAGGCGGGATTCGGGGTCGCGGCCGAGGAAGGTGATGCGGCGGTTCTGGCTCCCGGCGTTGTTATCGACAATGATGTCCAGCTCGACGGCCGAAGAATCCTGCGTGCGCAGGACGGTAGGTTCCAGCCTCAGCCGCACGGGCGCGTCGGGTGGCGCGGCCGACGACTGCTGAACCAATGCGACCGTCGCCTCGACGGTGTCCGCGTCCGAGACGGCGCGGACCTTCAGCTGCCGGTTCGTCCGCTCGCCGGCGTCGGGCGCCGGCGACTCGAACTGCACATCGACCGGCGCACTTGCCCAGGGCGCGATCTCGACCGCCGCAGGGGTGAAGAAGAACCGCACAACACCTTCGTCATCGGAACCGGACAACTGGTAGCGCTGCGGGTAGTTGCTGTCCTGGTTGTTCAGATGCACCCTAAACCGCCCGCGCGTCGAATCGCGCAAGCGCACCACTGCCGGCTCGGGCCGAATCGTCACGGGCCGGCCGGCCGGCGGGACGGTCAGCAGAAGATCGACCTCGGCATATTTCTCTTCATCGTTGAGCGGGCAGACCCGCAGCCGCAGCGGCAGTCGCGCCACGGCGACTGTCTTGGGGGCGACGGTCAAGCCGACCTGGGCGACGGTGTCCTCCCCGGGCAGCAGCCGAATCGTCGGCTGACCGATCGTCAGCCACGGGGGCGGTGCCACCGCGTCGACCCGGTAGCCCTCGACGATCGACGACGGGTTGAACACCCGCAGCTCCACGCCGCCACCCTCGGCGTGATCAACGGTCACGTCACGGTCGACGACCGACGCCCTCGGCGGCTTGACCAGGCCGGCCTGGTCCGACTCGGCCGGCGGCGCCTCCACGAGAGTCTGTTGACCATGGCCCGGCGGGTCCGCATCGCCCTTTGCGGGCTCCGCCCGGCTCGCCTGGCGTTCCGCCGTGCCTACTGGGCGTTCCGCCGTGCTTTCCGGGCGTTCCGCCGGCGGGCCGGTATCCCAACCGAGGTAGGCGCCGCACGAAATGCAGAAGTCGGCGCTGGCCTCGTTCGCCGCGGCACATCGTCCGCAATTTCGCTCGGCCACCACAACCCCCTGGCAGTACCGACAACCTGGCAGTACCGACAACCTGGCAGTACCGACAGCGCAGTGTAAGGCCGGTGTGAGTACGGGTCTACGCACTTGGTCGGGGGCCGGCCGCTCGTCGTTACCTAGGATCAGGGCGCACCTGAGCTGATCGTCAGGGGACCACGGCCATACCCACGTAGCCGCCGGCGCCGATCGCCGTCACGCCGGCCAGCCCCGGCACCTGCAGCGGCACGCTCGACGCCGCCGGCCGGCCGAGCTGGCCGAACCGGTTGTCGCCCCACGACCAGACCGTCCCGTCGTTGCGTAGGGCCTGGCCGAACAGCCGTCCGGCGGCCACGTCGGTCACCCCGGTCAGGCCCGAGACGCCGACCGGCACGGCCGAGTAGCAGTTCGGCTGGAACATGTCGCTGTTGCAGATGGCGCCGCCGGCGGTGCCGTTGCCGAGCTGGCCCCACGTGTTCCAGCCCCACGAGGACACCGTGCCGTCGCTCTTGAGCGCGTAGGAGGTCGACACCCCGCCGACGACCTTGGTGACCCCGCTCAGGTTCGGGATCTGCACCGGGGAGAGCGCGACACAGTTGGGTCCGGTCGGGTTGGTGTAGCAGTTCGGGCCGCCGACGGTGCCGATGCCGAGCTCGCCCTCGGCGTTCCAGCCCCAGATCCACACCGTGCCGTCGCCGCGCACCGCGTAGGCGTTGAACCAGTTCGCGCCGATCGCGACGATGCCGGTCAGGCCGGGCACCTGGATCGGGGTGAGCGCGCGGCAGCCGGGGCCGACCGGGATCGTCTCGCAGCCGGTGCCGTACTGGCCGTTGCCGAGCGCGCCGCCGTTGGCGCCCCACGCCCACACCGTGCCGTTGGAGCGCAGCGCGTAGCCGGTGGCGTAGCCGCCGGCGACCGCGACCACGTCGGCCGGCAGGCTCACCCGCTGCGGCGTCACCCGGACCTCGGTCGAGCCGTCGCCGAGTTCACCGTCGCCGTTGTAGCCCCACGCGTAGGCCTCGCCGTTCGAGGCCCGGGCGTAGGCGGTGTCGTAGCCGGCCGCGATGCTGGTGAACCGGAGGCCGCCCGTGACGATCTCGACCGGCACGGGCTCCATGCCGTATTCGACGTAGGTGCCGAGGTTCTGCACGTCGTTGCGGCCCCAGGCCATCTGCGGGCCGAGGCCGACCGCGTACGCGGACTCGGCGCTCGCGGTCACGTCCGACGCGTTGAACATGTTCGGCACCTCGACCGGTGTGCTCGTCCAGCCACCGGTCGTGCCGATTCCGAGCTGGCCGTAGGTGTTGTCGCCCCACACGTGCACGCAGTTGCTCTCGCAGTCGTACGGCGGCGCGGCGAAGTAGCCGGCCAGGTCCATGACCAGATCGACGTAGCCCACGTTGTTGTAGAACGAGACCCCGCTGCCGATGCCGAGGGCCACCGTCACCAGGTTCGGCGCGATCTCGCTGGGCGCGAGGTTGAGGTTGGACGCCACCGGTCGCGAGGCGCCAGCCGGCCACGCCGTCACGAAGGTGTGCCCGCTGCTCGCGTTGATGCCGGTGAGGTTGAACACCGCCGCCTGCGCGCCGGTCGGCAGCCAGGGATACAGCGCCATCGTCCCGGTTTCGCCGCCACCGAGCCCGTTTCCGGGGCGCGTGTCGAGCACGCGTTCGGGCGCGAGCTGGTAGAACGGCAGCCCGCCGTCGGTCGCGTAGTGCCCGGCCAGGTCGACGATGAGGTGGGTGCTGCCGGCGTTGTTGTACAGGCTCACCCGGCGCGTGGGCCCGACCGCCACGGTCACCAGGTTCGGCACGGTCTGGCCGGGGCCGAGGTTCAGGCTCGAGGCGAGCGGGCGCGCGGTCCCGTCCGGCCACGCGGTGACGTAGGTGTTCGCGGTCGCGCCGACGCCGGTCAGGTTGAACGTCACCGCGGTCGCCGTCGCCGGCAGCAGGCCCGACAGGTCGATCGTGCGCACGCCGGCCGGGCCGAGCGGGCCGCCGCTGGTGCGCGTGTCGAGCACGCGGGTCGGTGACCTGGTGGCGAAGCCGCCGGCCGACGCCTCCGAGTAGTAGCCGGCGAGGTCGGCGACCAGGTGCACCGAGCCGGCGTTGTTGTAAAGGTTGAGCAGCGCGCCGGCGCCGAGCCCGACGGTCACCGCGTTGGCCCGGGTCTGCCCCGGGACGAGGTTGAGGTTGGACGCCAACGGCAGGAAGCCATCCGACGGGTACACGGTGACGTAGGTGGCGGCGGTCGGCGCCGTGCCGGTCAGGTTGAGCACCACGGCCGTCGCGGTCGCCGGCACCCGTGCGGACAGGTTCAGCTGGATCGCCACCCCGGGGCCGACGGGCCCGAAGGAGCCGCCCGTGCCGTTTCGGGTGTCGAGCACCCGCACCGGGGACATGGGCGTGAACTTGCTGCCCCGCGCGGACAGGGCCGGCTCGGCACTTCCGGCACTTCCGGCCGGCACCGCCCCCGGCGCCGGTTCGAGCCGCCGTCCGGTGCTCGTCCCCGCGGTCGAAGGCCCGATCTCCATGCCGGTCGCGGCGGCCAGCCGGGCCTGCGCCAGGCTCATGGCGCGCGCTGCGGGCACGAGTCGCGCCAGCGATCCCGGCCCGGCCGACGGTCCCGGTCCCTGTGCCATCGCCGAGCCCGGAACGGGTCCGACCGTGAGCAGTACGGCGAACACGACAACGATCCAGCGGTTCACGACCGCTCCCCTCAAGCGAAAAGACCCCAGTGCGGCCACGCCGCCAGCGGAATTACACTACCGGAGCGCAACTTGCCGGAACAGAGGTGAAGCTCCCGGCCGGTGCGGCGGGTAATCCTCCGTACGATGAGGCCGTTCAGGCGCATCGTTGGAGTGACCTTGACTCGCGAACCCGCGGTGGCCGCCCCTGCGGGCATCTGGTATCGCCTGTGGGGCCCGGTCAGTGCGGTGCGCGGCGCCCACCGCGCCGAGCTTGGCGGGCAGCGCCAGCGTTGCGTCCTCGCCGCGCTGCTGGAAGTCCCGTCCCGCCCGGTACCGGTTCCGGTCATGGTGCACCGGGTGTGGGGCGACGCGGGGCCGGCGCAGGCCCGCGCCATTCTCGCGACCTACGTGAGCCGGTTGCGGCGGGCACTGGGGCGGGTCGCGGACGGCCCGGTGGGGCTGCCGCGGCGCAACGGCGCGTACGTCCTGCGGTGCGACCCGGCGCAGGTCGATCTGCATGCCGGGCGGATGCTGGCGGAGCGGGCCCGCCGCCTGGCCGCCGCCGGCCGGGACGCGGAGGCGGCCGCGCTCCTGCTCGACGCGCGCGGGCTGTGGACCGACCAGCCCCTGACCGGGTTGGCGGGGGAGTGGGCGGAGCACACCCGGCGGCGGATGGAGTCGGAGCTGCTGGACGTGACGGTCGAGTACTTCCGCCTCATGCTGCGGATGAACCGGCACGCCACGCTGGTCCCGGAGCTGAGCAGCCTGACAGCCCAGCATCCGACCGATGCGCGCCTGGTGGAGCTGCTCATGACGGCGATGCACCGGGACGGCCGGCGCGAGGACGCCCTGGCCGAATACCGCCGGGCCCGCCGGGCCATGGTGCGGGAGCTGGGCCTGGAGCCGGCCGAACAGCTCCAGCGGCTCGAACGGGCGATTCTGCGCGACGACCCGCTGCCGCCGGCCGGGGTCGTGGCGCCGTACCCGGCCTGGCCGCGCCCGGCCCAGCTGCCGCCGGCCGCGATGTTCGTCGGCCGGGAGCGGCTGCTCGCCGAGGTCGTCGCCGGACTGCGCGGTTGCCGGTCGCCCGACGACCGGCAACCGGTCGTCATCACCGGCACCAGCGGATCCGGCAAGTCCGCCCTGACCATCCGCGCCGCCCACGACGTCAAGGCGGCCTTCCCGGACGGGCAGCTCTACGCGAACCTCAACGCCAGCGGGCCGAACCCGCGGCGCCCGACCGCGGTGCTGTCGCAGTTCCTGCGGGCCCTCGGCGTGGCGCCGGCCGCCGTCCCGGCCGAGGAGGCGGAGTGCACGGCGCTCTACCGGTCGATCCTCGCGGACCAGCGGATCCTGGTCGTGCTGGACGACGCCCCCGGCCCGGCCGAGGTCGAACCGCTGCTGCCGGGCGGCCCGGGCTGCGCCGCCCTGGTCAACAGCCGGCGGTACCCGGCCGGCGTGCCGGCGGGCCAGACGATCCACGTCGGTCCGATGGAGCCGGCGGACGCGGTCGAGCTGCTGGCCCGGCTGATCGGCCGGGACCGCGCGGCCGCGGATCAAGA
>DASSUA010000016.1:0-2608 GCA_035707525.1 Pseudonocardiaceae bacterium | reverse complement strand
GACCGGACCCGAGGTCAGCTGCTGTTGACCGGCTCCACCAACTATCTGGCGGACCGCAGGCTCTCGGAGACGTTGGCCGGCCGTGCGGGTCGCCTGCAGCTATGGCCGTTGTCCATGGGGGAGCGGCTCGGTGTGCGGGAGACCTTCGTGGATCGGCTGTTCGAGCCTTCCGCCTGGCCGGGCGCGTTCGACAGCCTGCCCAGGGCGGAGCTGGTCGAGATCCTCCTCGAGGGCGGCTTCCCCGAGGTGGTCACCGAGGGCCTGGCCGGCCGTCGACGCCGCAACTGGTTCGACGCCTACCTGCACGACGTGGTGTCGAGAGAGGCGCTGCGACCACTCGCGGAGGTCCGCCTTGAACCGGAGTTGCGGAAGCTGCTCCGGCTGCTTGCCGCGCGCACGGCACACGAACTGATCGTGTCCGGCGTGGCCGGCGACGCGGATATCGGGCGAGAGACCTTATCGAACTATGTGGCGCTGCTGGAAGCATTGCACCTGGTCACCCTGCTGCCTGCCTGGTCGACCAGCCTCACCACCAGGGCCAAGCGCCGACCGAAGGTGGTCCTCGTGGACACCGGTCTTGCCGCAAATCTCTGCGGCCTGGGCGAAACGGCCTTCGGGCCGACGGCCGACGGGGTGCCGGCCGGCGCCCTGTTCGACACCTTCGTGACGACGGAGGTCCACAAGCAGGCGACCTGGAGCGATCGCAGCGTCGATCTGTCCCACTTCCGAGACCGCGACGGCGCCGAGATCGACCTGATCGTCGAGGACAGGCACTCGGGCGAGCTGGCCGCGCTCGAGATCAAGCTGACCAGCACGCCCCTCGCCCGGCACGCCCGGCACCTGCAGGCGCTGCGGGACAAGGCCGCAGACCGCTTCAAGGTCGGGCTCGTCGTGCACGCCGGATCGCAGGCGCTGCCGCTGGGTGATCGGCTCTGGGCGGTCCCGGTGTCGGCGCTGTGGCGGACGGACTGAGTTCAGCTGAGCGGGAACGGGGGCTGCCACCACCAGGGAGCGGGTTGAAGCTCGATGCGGTCGACCCACTTCACCCACCAGAAGCCGCGCCGGCCGGGCGCGACCAGCCGCAGCGGGTAGCCGTGGCCGGCCGACAGCGGCGCGGCGCCCACCTTGGTGGCGACCAGCAGCCGGTCGATGTCCCGCAGCGGCAGGCGCACCGCGTAGCCGGTGACCGAGCGCACGTACAGGCTGCGGGCGCTGCCGCGGCTGCGCAGCAGCGCCGGCACCGGCACACCGGTCCAGTCCTGCTCGGCGAACCAGCCGGAGGTGCAGTCCAGCGTGGCTCGCAGGTCAACTTCCAGCCCGCTGAGCTCCGCCAGCCTCAGCTCCCGCGAACCGAGGCCGTCGACCACCGTGAGCCGCCATCGATCCGGGTCGACCCGCGGCACGGTGTCGTTGAGCCAGATGGTGTTCGGCATGGCGGCCGGCCGCAACGAGCCGACCTCGTAGGAGCCGGTGAACCGGCGTTGGCTGCCCGGCAGCCCGGTCAGGTTGACCACCGAGGTCACGGCCGCGTAGCCCGCACCGGCCGCGACGGCCAGGCCGCCGGTTCGCAGCAGCGCCCGGCGGGACAGGTCCGCCCCGCGTGGCCGGACTCGCCGCGACAGAACGTGAAAGAGCACCAGCGGCAGCACGGCCAGCGCGGTCGCCACGTGCAGCCACATGCCCGACACACCGCCGATCGAGCGCACAAGGCCGGTCCCGTACCCGAGCCCGGCCAGCACGGTGGCCAAGGCCAGCGCCGCCAGCAGCAGCGAGGCCCAGCGGTCGGCCCGGCGCCGGCGGAAGCCGCGCCGGATCACCACGCTCTTCCACGGCACGAGCAGGATCACCATGATCGCCACGACGCCGTGCCCGACCACGACCCAGCGCCCGCCGGCCGTTCCGTTTGCGACGGCACCGATCCCGGTGGCGAACGCGAGCACCAGCGCCAGCAGCAGCGTCAGGTTGGTCTGCCGCGCGGACACGGCGCGCAGACCCGTGGCGATGCCATTGCCGAGGCGGCGGCCCGGCACCGGGGGCGATGGTTTGCTCATCCCGAGTTCATGGTCCATCACGCCGGTGGTCGCGGCCCATCCCTCGTTGCCGTTCCGTTGGCGTTCTGCTTTGCGTTCGCCACCCGGTCGTCTCGCTCTGCCGGCACTGGTAGAAGTGATCCGTGCGGGATTTCTTCACCGGTGTTCGGCTGCTGGGGCGCGGCATGCGCAGGATGCTGCGGTCGCCGCGGTTGCTGCTGATCGGCGCGTTGCCCGCGGTGCTGACCACGTTGTTGCTGCTGGGCGGGATGGTCGCCCTGGCCTACTGGATCGACGAGCTCGCCGCGTTGATCACTCCGTTCGCGGACGGCTGGGCGGCGGGTTGGCGGACGGGGGTTCGTGCCGCGGCCGGCGGCGTGCTGTTCGGCGTGGCGCTGATGATCGCTCTGGTCAGCTTCACGGCGCTGACGCTGGCCGTCGGTGGGCCGTTCTACGAGCACATCGCGGAGCGGGTGGAGGACGATCTCGGTTACGCGCCCGGCAACGTGCAGCTGTCCGGGCGGCGGCTGCTGTGGTGGGGGCTGCGTGACGGCGCGGTGCTGGTCCTGCAGTCGCTG
>DASSUA010000015.1:0-25370 GCA_035707525.1 Pseudonocardiaceae bacterium | reverse complement strand
ATGTGCAACTGGAGCTCCCCAAGTGGTGCCGGGCCGGGGCGCCGGGCCGGGGCGCCGGGCCGGGGTGCAGCGGGGTGGGCGGTTAGGGGAGCTGCCAGGTTTGGGCGGCGGTGCCGTTGCAGGCGTAGATCTGCAGCTGGGTGCCGTCGGTGGAGTTGCTACCGGGGACATCGAGGCACCTGCCGGACGGCGGGTTGACCAGGGCGCCGTTGGGGCGCGGCCACCATTGCTGGGCGCCGGTGCCGTTGCACTGCCACAGCTGCACCTTGGTGCCGTTGGCGATGCCGCTCGCGGCGACGTCGAGGCACTTGCCGAGGGCCCGGACGGTGCCGTCGCTGGCGAGCGTCCAGGTCTGGGCGCCGGTCCCGTTGCAGGTCCAGAGCTGGACCGGGGTGCCGTCGGCGGTGCCGCTGTAGCGGACGTCGACGCACTTGCCGGCCAGGCCGCTGATCCGGCCGGTGCGCGGGACGGCCGGGCCGACATCGAACGACGGCGGTGCGCTCGCCGGGTCGGCGCCCCAGGCCGGGTTGGGCGTCGCCGAGAGGGTGAAGGCGACGGTGCCGCCGGCGGTGACCAGCGACTCGGGAAGCCACGGCCGGTTGTGGGCGACGCCGTTGAGGGTCAGGCCGGTGACGTAGGTCGCGGGTGCGGCGGGCGCGCTGATATTGACCGTCACACCGTTGCTGCGGCGGATCGTGACGGTCGGGAACAGCGGGCTCGCGAGCACCAGCTCGGCGCGGCCGGGCACCTGCGGGTACATGCCCAGCGCGGCCCAGACGGCCCACGACGAGAGCTGACCGAGGTCCTCGTTGCCGGCCAGCCCGTCGGGAGTCGGACGAAACAGCGTGGTCAAGGCGCGACGCACGACGTCCTGGGCCCGGTAGGGCGCCCCGGCGTAGGCGTACATCCACGGGGTGTTGTGGGTCGGCTCGTTGCCCAGGTACGCCTTGGCGACGTCGGGGCCGGCGTTGAGCTCGGTAAAGAACGTGTCCAGCCGCGGCAGCACGGCGGCGTTGCCGCCCATGGCGTCGAACAGCCCGCGGTGGTTGTGCGGCACGAGCCAGGTGTACTGGGCGCCGTTTCCCTCGACGTACTCGTTCTGCTGGGTGGGGCTGAACGCGGGGAAGGTGCGGTCGGCGCGGCGCGGTTGGAGGTACCTGTTGCCCGATTCGAAGATATTGCGCCAGTTCTGCGCGCGCCGCAGGTACAGCTCGTGCGTCGCGGCGTCACCGAGCCGGGCGGCGAGCTGTGAGATCGCGAAGTCGGCGCTGGCGTACTCGAGCGTCGTCGAAGCCGAGCCCCACACGTCCGGCAGCCCGACCGGTACGTACCCGTACGTGTCGACCTGCAGGTAACCGGGCCGCTCGCGCACGTCGTGGCTGCCGGCGACCAGCCGCTGCACGGCGCCGGCCGCGTCGAACGCCGTAGCGCCGAACGCGTACCCGTCGGAGATCATCACCGCCAGCGGGTCGCCGACCATGACCCCGGTGCCGCCGTTGGCCACCGTCCAGCGGTCGAAGTAGCCGGCCTGGGTGCCCTGGTTGAGCGCGGACTGGGCGATGTCGGCGGCCACGTCCGGCAGCAGCAGCGCGACCAGTGACAGCTGCGAGCGGTAGACGTCCCAGCCGGAGAAGTTCGCGTGCTGCCGCCGGCCCGGCGGCAGCGTCCTGACCTGCCCGTCGAACCCGATGTACTGGCCGTTGACGTCGCTGAACACGTTCGGGTGCAGCAGGCAGTGGTACAACGCCGTGTAGAACGTGCGCCGCTGGTCGGTCGTGCCACCGGCGACGTCGATGCGGCCGAGCACCTCGTTCCAAGCCGCCCTGGCCGCGTCGCGGACCTGATCGAAGCCCGCGGAACCCTGCTCGGCCTGGGCGTTGGCCGCGGCGTTGGCGACGCTGACGAACGACACGCCGACCCGGGCCGTGACCGCGGTGCCGGTGCTGGTGTCGAACGACACGAACGCCTGCGCACCGGCCTGTACGGTGGCCTCCGGGTGCGCGGCGGGCGCGGCCGCCCGCTTGGGAACGGCCGGCGCGGTGCCGGTCGTCGCGCCGGTGGCCTCCCGCAGCGCCGCGTCGACCTTGCCCTGCGCGACGATGCCGGCGCTGGCGAACGGCCGGTCGAACTTCGCGTGGAAATAGATCCGGTACCGGTTGCCGGCCCCGCAGAATCCGCCGCTGTCGGAGTATCCCGACAGCGTGTCGGCGCCGATCGTGATCGAGCCGGTCGCGGCGTTGACCGCCCTGGCCGCATCCACCTGCAGGGACGCCTGCTGGCCCGCCGGGTAGGTGAACCGTGCGATCCCGCTGCGGGTCCTCGCCGCGAGCTCGGTGCGCAGCCCGTTGTCGAACGTCACCGCGTAATAGCCGGGCGCGGCCGACTCGTTGGCGTGCGAGAACGTGTACGAGCCGACCGGGGCGGCGCCGAGCACCGGCAGGAACGGCACATTGCCGAAGTCCGCGCAGCCGGCCCCGGACAGGTGGGTCAGACTGAACCCGCGGATGCGGTTGTCGTCGTAGAAGTAGCCGCCGTGCTGGTAGATCACCGTGTCCGGGCTCCACTGCACCATGCCGAACGGTGCGTCGGCGCCGGGAAACGTGTTGCCGGCACCGCCACCGTGGCCGAAGTCCGGCCCGCCCGGCTTCGTACCGACGAACGGGTTGACGTACTGCGCGGGATCACTGACCGCGGGATCACTGACCGCCGAGTCCGGCTGCGTGCCAACGGCAGGCTGCGCGGCGACCGGCGACGGCTGCCCGCCGAACCCCACCACGACCACGGCCGCGGCGACCGCGAACGCCGACCGCCATCCCCGAGACCGCCTGCCGCTCCAGCGAGCCATCCGCCGCCCTCCCCACGCGCAAGCGCACTTCGAAGCCGTCTGAGCACAAAGCCCTCTGAGCACAAATCTGCCACCGCGGCCCCGCTGTCACCACCGGACCGGGCGCAGACGCGACGATCCCGGCACGGCGGTGCGTGACCGTGCCGGGATCGTCGTCTCCGTTACGCGCGGGCGTCAGCCGGGCGGAATCAGCCCGTTCTTCGACATCGGCAGCGCGAGCTGCTGCCGTCCGCTGAGTACCGCCGTCTCAGCGGGCAGGTGACTCAGCTCCGGGTTGATGTGACGCAGTCCGAGCGTTATCGACACCGGCGACGGCGCGACGATGTCGAACTTCTCGAGGTCGATCCACCGGACGATGTTGTACGCGCTCGCCGGGAGCACGGCATTGTTCTTGCTGACCGGCACGCAGAACTGGCGGTTGTAGGTGACGCGCACGGCGGTGGGCGGGATGTAGGGCTGCAGGACGGGGTTGAGCTGGCTGAGGGTCAGCCCGATGTTGAGCGGGGACTGCGGAGCCTCGCGGTAGCACTTCAGGTCGATCCACCTGACCAGGTCGAGCACCTCGGGCGGCGGCAAAATGCCGTTCTTGATTACCGGCACGCACAGCTGCTCCGGCGCCACCATCACGACGTTGCGCCGCGGCAGCGTCTGCAGCAGCGGGTTCAGGTGGGCGAGCGTCAGCGGGAAGTTCACCGTCTGCCCGGAGATCCGGTAGCAGGACAGGTCCACCCAACGGACGAAGTCGATCACACCCGGCGGCGGCGACAGATGGTTCTTCGCGACCGGTACGCACAACTGGTCGCGCACGCCGAGGATGTGCGTCTCGACCGGGAGGCCGGCCAGCACCGGGTTCAGGTGCCGCGTCGTGACCGCGGTGAGCGGCGGCTGGTACGGATCGGTCTGGAAGCATTCGAGGTCGAGATACGACACGAATGCCTTAGGCGTCGGCAACGCAATCGGATTTGGCACAGCCGGCGCGGCCGCGGCCGTGCCGGCGGCACACGCAAGTAATGTGATGACTACGATACCGAGCCGCGTTCGGCCAAGCAGGGTGCGGAGCATACCGGCCTTTCTTGACTAAGCGATGAATCCGCAGTCGCCGGACTGGCGATTCCCCTCACCATTCTCCCTCGCGGTAATCTCGAAAACCGCCGAACGGGGCCTGGCCGCACGCCAAGCAGGTGTCCTGGTGAATCGATCTCGTTCACCTTCGCACACCCACGGTGACCACGCCGGCCGCCAAGCGGGCGACGCCGACCACGACCGTCGGGCACCGCCTCGCAGGCCGAACCCGATCCGGGCGATCGCCGGGCACGACTACCTGCTCGCACACAGCGCGCCACTGACCGTAACCATGTCCCTGACCTACCCTGGGCGCGTGCGCGACACACCGATGTGGCGATGCCAATCGTGCGGCCGGCCGTTCGCCAATACCAACCAGACGCATTCGCGCGCGCCACCCGGCGAGGTGGACCGCCACTTCGCCGGCTCGGCCGCGCAGGTGCGGGCGGCCTTCGACCGGATGCTCGAGGTGATCACCGAACTTGGCCCGGTGACGGCGCTGCCCGAGAAGACCCGCATCGCGCTGCAGGCGCGGATGAGCTTCGCGGCCGTGACACCCCGGCGGCGCTGGCTCGCCGGCCATCTCGTGCTCGCGCGGGCGAGTGGACAGCCCCAGGTTCCACTCGGTGCAGACGTTCTCACCGCGCAACGTGCTGCACGCGTTCCGCCTGCGCACGCCGGCCGAGGTCGACGCCGAGTTCGCCGGCTGGCTCGCCGAGGCCTACCGCGTGGGCGAGCAACGCCACCTCACGCTCCAGACCGGCAGCCACGCCTCCTGACGAACCAGGGGCACATTGCGCAGTGTAGTTTTCGATCAAGGAAATCCCACCCTTCGTAAATGCGCCTGGTTATCGATCACCGCCCGCTCCCTTTGCTTTGACAGCCAACTGGCAACCCCCGACGACCAGCGAAAATCCAGCGCCACCAGGGCCTGGGGCCCGATGCCAGCTGGCCGTCAAAGCAAAAGAAACTCCGGGTTTCATGATCACTTCGGGCCGGCGACCTCGGCCGTGCGGCCATGGGTTCTTTGGCTGCCGGCCCTGCGGCCGGCCCAGGGCGATCCGGCCGGCGGCTCGAGCGCGACCACCACGCGCCAGCAGCTCGTCCCGCCGACCGGCGGACACCATTTCCACGAAACGCGGGCGCCATTCACCTTCGCCCGAGGATCGGATGGCGCCCACGTTCACGAATGCCGCGTGACGAGCGCAACGAACCGCGCAGCCACAGCACGAAACGAACTCCTAGCCGGAGCCGGTACGGGCCGCCGGCGTGGCTCGTTTCCCGCACCAGCTAGCCCGCACAAACTCGATGGCACCATTTCGGGCCTTGGTCCACCGGGCGCGAAATCGCATTCCCGGCCACCGGGAGCCCGCAGCCATACGGGTGACGGCCCGCCCCACCCACACGGAGGCAGCCAGCGCCCCAGCCCCGGTCACAGCAGGCTGCCGCCGGCTCCGGCCCACCCCGCACCACGGGAAATGAAGACCTAAGGAGCACAGTAGAGGGCAAATCACGAACCGGGGACAAGGCCGGTGGAGTGCTCCCACGATTCAACCCGCGCCCGCTCGGAGGCATCGCGCACGGGCCACCAGGCACCGCACACGCGGCGTCACCGACGACTCGGCCGAACGCGCCGGGACCTACCCCGTCTGCCGCACGACGTTGCGGAGCCGGTCACCCAGGTGAGAAATGGACCCAACGATACCGCCCAGCTCTTTCTGGAAAGCCAGAACGCCGGATGAAAACACACCTCGTCCAACACCTGGCCGAGAGGCAAAGCCAGGAGACCGCTCGACGCTTGGCCAAGATTCTTTTCCGGCGGCTATTGAAGAAATCTCACAACGGGCTGATGATATCGCCACATCCCCGACCACCCATAGGTGGATCATTCCCTGGAGAGGAGTGAGCCAATGCATATACGCATGCCCAGGGGGAGGTTGAGCAGATCCATTATGGTGGTCCTCACCGCCGTGGCGGTCGTGGTCGCCATTGCAAATGCGAACCACGCGCAGGCCGACGACGGCGGCGTCTCGGACGACGACATCCTGGGCATCTGGGAGGTGCAGAGCCTCAACGGCATCAACAACAACCCGAACTTCCCGACCGCGGGCAGCGCCGGCAGCAGGTACCTGCGGATCGGCTCGGCGCGCTACGCCGACGGGCGCAGCCAGATGGTCTCGGGGCCGGGCCCCAGGCACGTCAGCAACCGCGTGTTCAACGACATCGACGCCAACGTGTTCTCGGAGCGGGGCGTCACCCAGTGGGGCAACGTGTGGGGCCAGTTCATCGACCACAACATCGGCTTACGCGAGGAGAACGGCACCTCGTCGAACCTGCCGTTCAACGCCGCGGACCCGCTGGAGCGGTTCACCAACACGCTCGGCGTCATCCCGTTCACCCGTTCCGCGGCCGCGCCGGGCACCGGCGTCACCAATGCCCGGCAGCACAACAACACGCAGACGGCGTTCATCGACGCCGAGGCGGTCTACGGCAAGTCCGACGTCCGGCTCGACTGGCTGCGCAACGGCACGATCGACGGCAACCCGGACAACAACCAGGCCACGCTGCTGCTCCCCGGTAACTACCTGCCGCGCGCGGACGCGCGGGGGAACGCGTCCACCGCCCCGACCATGGCGGTCGACGGGCGCCTGCTGGCCGCCCCCGGCACGGCCGTCGTCGCGGGCGACGTCAGGGCCAACGAGCAGATGGGCCTGACCTCGGCCCACACCCTGTTCGCCCGCGAGCACAACCGAATCGTCGCCGCGCTGCCGAGCAGCATTTCCCAGCAGGACAAGTTCCAGCTCGCGCGGGCCGTGGTGATCGCCGAGATCCAGTACATCACCTACACCGAGTTCCTACCGGCGATGGGCGTCTCGCTGCCCTCGTACCAGGGATACAACACATTCCTCGACCCGGCCAACGCGCACGAGTTCGCCAGCGTCGGCTACCGGGCGCACAGCTTCATCCATGGCGACATCGACGTCGAGACCAACGTGAGCCGCTATACCCAGGCAACGCTCGACGCACTGGAGGCTCAGGGCATCGAGGTCGTCGTGGACGGCGCGGACGTCGAGATCGGTGTGCCGGCAAACGTGCTGTTCTTCAATCCGTCGCTGGTTTCGATGATCCAGCTCGGCCCCCTGATGGCGGGCATCACCAACGAGTCCAACTACCGGAACGAAGAAACCATCGACAACCAGCTGCGCAGCATCCTGTTCCGGGTGCCGACCTCGAGTAACCCGGAATGCCTCGACGGCCCCACCATGCCCGAATGTTTCAGCGGGGTGGTCGACCTTGGCGCGATCGACGTACAGCGCGGCCGCGACCACGGCATGCCGACGTACAACCAGATGCGCAATGCGTACGGGCTGGCGTCGAAGAGCACGTTCACGTCAATCACCGGGGAATCGACCGAGGCGTTCCCCTCGGATCCGCTGCTGACCCCCGGCAACGAGATCAACGACTCGAACTGCCTTGACATCATCGCGGCCTTCGACATCAACGGAAACCCGACCGATGTGGCCAACAACGACGCCACCAGGGTCGTGAAGCGGTGCACGCTGGCCGCGCGGCTCAAGGCGCTCTACGGCTCGGTGTCCAGCCTGGACGCGTTCGTCGGCATGCTGGCCGAGAAGCACGTCACCGGCTCTGAGCTCGGCGAGCTGCAGCTGGCTGTCTGGAAGGACCAGTTCGGCGCCGCGCGCGACGGTGACCGGTTCTTCTACCTCAACGACCCGCTGCAGAGCTTCATCCGTAACAACTTCGGCATCGACTCGCGCAAGCGGCTCTCTCAGATCATCGCCCTGAACACCGACATTCCGGCGGCCGATCTGCCGGTCAACGTGTTCCGGCTGCCCGGCGCACCGAATGTGGGCACCGGCACACCGGCCGGCGTCGAGGCCGACGGCACCGGCCCGACGGCGGCGTCGCCCCTGACCCGCCACGACCGCAACACCGACACCGATACCGGCAAACCGGACGTGCAGTCCGTCGTGACCAGGGGATACCCGGTCAACCGGCAGCTGGGTCGCCGGCAGCGGCGGCTCCGGCCAACCATCGAATAGCCACCACCAGGTCGGCGCCGTGCCGGAGGGCATCCCGGTGCGGCGCCGACCGCACTGTGCCCGACCGCACTGTGCCCGACCGCACTGTGCCGACCGCACTGTGCCGACCGCACCCCTGCCGACCGCACTGTGCCGACCGCACCCTGCCGACCGCACCCTGCGTGGGAGGCCAGCATGACCGTCCGCACGCCCATCCCCGCACCTTCCCGGCCGCGCAGCCCGTGGCTCGTGCTGTCCGTGCTGTGCGCGGGCCTGTTCATGATCCTGCTCGACACCACGATCGTGAACATCGCGCTGCCGGCGCTGACCACGGGCCTCGGGGCAACACTCGACCAGGTCCTGTGGATCGTGAACGCCTACACGCTGGCCTACGCCGGGCTGCTCATCGTCGGCGGCCGGCTCGGTGACCTATACGGGCCGAAGCGGTTGTTCCTGGCCGGCCTCGCGCTGTTCACGGCGGCCTCGGCGCTGTGCGGCCTCGCGTCGACGCCGGGACAGCTGATGGCGGCGCGGGCGTTGCAGGGCGTCGGCGGGGCACTGCTGACGCCGCAGACGCTCGCCATCCTGACGGTGATCTTCCCGCCGAACCGCCGAGGGGTCGCGTTCGGTGTCTGGGGCGCGGTAGCCGGGCTGGCGACCGTCGCCGGCCCGGTGCTCGGCGGCGCCGTGGTGACCGCGCTGGGCTGGCGCTGGATCTTCTACCTCAACCTGCCGCTGGGTCTGGCCACGCTCGGGCTGGCCGCGGTACTGCTGCCCGATCGCCGGTTCAACCGCAGCCGCCGGCTCGACCTGCCCGGCACCCTGCTGGCCACGCTCGGCCTGTTCCTGGTCTGCTTCGGCCTCATCGAGGGCCCCTCGCACGGTTGGGGAACCGTGTGGGAGTTCGTCACGATCCCGGGCATCCTGGCCACCGGCCTCGGCGCGCTGGCCGTGTTCGGCTGGCAGCAGCGCAGCCACCGCGAACCGCTCGTGCCGGCCGGCATCTACCAGGACCGGAACTTCGCGGTCATGAGCGGCGTCGTCGCCGCCATCTCGTTCGGCATGCTCGGGCTGTTCCTGCCGCTGGTGATCTTCCTGCAGTCGGTGCTGTCGCTGAGCCCGCTGCAGGCCGGCCTGGTCCTGGCGCCCATGTCGGTGGCCTCGATGGCCAGCGCCCCGATCGCCGGCCGAATGGCCGACCGCTACGGCGGCAAGGACGTCCTGATCGCCGGTCTGGTGCTGTGGGCGGGGGGCATCATGCTGGTGCTGTGGGCCGTCCGGCTCTACTACGACCGCGTCGAGCTCCTCGCCGGCCTGGTCGTGGCCGGGCTCGGCCTCGGCATGACGTTCGCGCCGCTGCAGAGCATCGCCATGCGAGACGTCGCGCCGCGGGTGGCCAGCGCGGCCGCCGGGCTGATCAACACGGCCAGGCAGCTGGGCGCGCTGCTCGGTTCCGCGGTCGCCGGCGCGGTGCTGCAGGCGCAGCTCGCGGCGGGGCTGGGGCCGGCGGCCAGGGAGAACGTCCAGGCGCTCCCGCTGTCGTTTCGCCCGTGGGTACTCGAGGGGTTCGAGAAGGCCGGACAGACCGCGCGGGACCTGCAGGTCGGGGCCGGCCAGACCGGGACGCACCTGCCGGCCGACCTGCCCTCGACCGTGCGCCCGGCGATCGAGCAGGTCGCCCTGAAGACCTTCCACGACGCCTACATCCCGGCGATGCGCACCACCTTGATCATCCCGGTGGCCGTGCTAGCGCTCGCCGTGGTCGGCGCGCTGCTGGTGCGGCACGCCGACCGGACCCCGACCGGGTCAGCTGACCGGGCTCGCCGCGAGCCCGAGCTCGGCGCGGGCCTCGGCGAAGGCGTCGGCCGCCCGCCGCAGGTCCGCGCGGGTGTGCGCGGCCGACATCTGGGCGCGGATGCGGGCGCTGCCCTTCGGGACCACCGGATACGAGAACGCGATGACGTAGACGCCCTTGTCCAGCAGCCGATCGGCGAGCCGGCCGGCCAGCGCGGCGTCACCGATCATCACCGGGATGATCGGGTGCTCGCCGGGCAGCACCGTGAAGCCGAGCTCGGCCATCCTGGCGCGGAACCAGGCGGCGTTGTCGAACAGCTGCCGGCGCAGGTCGGCGGTGTCGGAGAGCAGGTCGAGGACGGCCAGTGACGCGGCCACCACGGCGGGCGCGACCGAGTTGGAGAACAGGTACGGCCGCGAGCGCTGGCGCAGCAGCTCCACGATCTCGGCCCGCCCGCTCGTGTAGCCGCCGCTCGCCCCGCCGAGCGCCTTGCCGAGCGTGCCGGTCACGACGTCCACCCGGTCGGCGACCCCGAACAGGTCCGGGGTGCCGCCGCCGTGTGGCCCGACGAAGCCGACCGCGTGCGAGTCGTCCACCATCACGAGCGCGTCGTGCTCCTGCGCGAGCCGGCAGATCTCGTCGAGCGGTGCGAGGTAGCCGTCCATCGAGAAGACGCCGTCGGTGGCGATCATGCGGAACCGCGCCCCGGACTCCTGCCGCAGCTGCTCGCGCAGGTCGTCCATGTCGCGGTTGCCGTAGCGGCGCCGCCGTGCCTTGCACAGCCTGATGCCGTCGATGATGCTCGCGTGGTTGAGCTCGTCGGAGATCACCACGTCGTCGGGTCCGAGCAGGGTCTCGAACAGCCCGGCGTTGGCGTCGAAGCACGAGCTGTAGAGGATTGTGTCGGCCGTGCCGAGGAAGGCGGACAGGCGTTCCTCCAGCAGCTTGTGCGGCTGCTGGGTCCCGCAGATGAAACGCACCGACGCCATGCCGTAGCCCCACTCGTCGAGCGCCGCCTTGGCGGCCGCCACGATCGCCGGGTGGTCGGCGAGGCCGAGGTAGTTGTTGGCGCACAGGTTGAGCACCTCGCCCACGCCGGCCACCTCGATCTTGGCGCCCTGCGGGCCGGTGATCACCCGCTCGCCCTTGTAGAGCCCGGCGTCGCGGATCTCCTCGAGCGTGCTCCGCACGTGCGCACTCATGGTGGTGGTGAACATTCGCAAGGCCTCCAGCAGAGTCAATTGGCCCAGTAGAGCAGGACCTTCCCGCACTGCCCGCCGCTAGCCGTGGCGAACGCCTCCTCGTACTCCTGCGCGGGGAACCGGTGGGTGATCGACGGGGTGATGTCCAGGCCCTGGGAGACCAGCACCGACATGGCGTACCAGGTCTCGAACATCTCCCGGCCGTAGATCCCGGTGAGCGTCAGCGAGTTCAGCACCACCGTGCTCAGGTCAAGCGGGACCGGCCCGGGGGGCAGGCCGAGCAGCGCGATCCGCCCGCCGTGGGTCATGTTCTCGATCATGTCGTGCAGGGCGGACCCGCTGCCCGACATCTCCAGCCCGACGTCGAACCCCTCCTCCATGCCCAGCTCCTGCTGGGCCTGCCCGATCGAGCCGGTCGCCGAGTTGACCACGTAGGTGATTCCCATCTTGGCCGCCAGCTCCAGCCGGTACTCGTTGACGTCGGTGATGACCACGTGGCGGGCGCCGGCATGGCGGACCACCGCGGCGGCCATCAGCCCGATCGGCCCGGCGCCGGTAATCAGCACGTCCTCCCCCAGCACCGGGAAGGTCAACGCGGTGTGCACCGCGTTGCCGAACGGGTCGAACACCGCCGCCACGTCCAGGTCGATCCCGGGCTTGTGCTGCCAGACGTTGCCGGCCGGCAGCACCATGTACTCGGCGAACGCCCCGGCCCGGGTCAGCCCGACCGCGTCCGTGTGCGCGCACAGGTGCCGCCGGCCGGCCCGGCAGTTGCGGCAGGTACCGCACACCACGTGCCCCTCGCCGCTGACCAGGTCACCGACCGCGACGCTGGACACGTCCGCACCGACCTCGACGACCTCCCCGACGAACTCGTGGCCGACCACGAGCGGAACCGGGACGGTCCGGCTCGCCCACTCGTCCCAGCCGTAGATGTGCAGGTCGGTGCCGCAAATCCCGGTGCGCAGGATGCGGATCAGCACCTCCGAGCTGTCCGGTTCCGGGCGGGGTACCTCGCGCAGCCGCAGACCCGGCGCCGCCTCGCTCTTGACCAGTGCGCGCATTGACGTCACCGTCCAATTAGGACAACCCGACCAGGTCGCCATTGCCGGCCAGGTCGATCCGGGTCGCCGCCGGGCTGGAACCGAGCCCCGGCATCGTTCGCATGTTCCCGCAGATTGGATAGACGAAACCAGCCCCGACCGCGGCCCGCACCTCGCGCACCGGCAACGTCCAGCCGGTGGGCGCTCCCATCAGTGCCGGATCGCTGGACAGCGAAAGGTGCGTCTTGGCGATGCAGACCGGCAGCCGGCCGAGGCCCTGGGCCTGGTAGCCGTCGAGCTGGCGGCGCGCCGCCGGGGCGTACTCGACGTGGTCGGCGCCGTAGATGCGCCGCGCGACCGTGTCGATCTTCTCGTGCAGCGGCGCGTCGTCGGGGTACAGCAGGCGGAACTCCGACGGCCGCGCCGCGGCCTCGGCCACCGCCTCGGCCAGCTCCATCGCGCCCTGGCCGCCCCGCGTGTAGTGGTGCGACACCGCGACCGGGACCTTCATCGACTCGGCGACGTCCACGATCGCCTGCCACTCCGACGGGTGGTCGGTGGGGAACGCGTTGACCGCCACCACGACCGGCACGCCGTGCTGCCGGATGTTGTCGACCTGCTTGCGCAGGTTGTCCGCGCCGGCGAAGACCTCGTCCGGGTTCTCGGCGAGCAGCCGCTCCGGCAGCGGCTTGCCGGCCACGATGCGGTAACCGCCGGAATGCGCCTTGAGCGCCCGCACCGTGGCCACCACGACGGCGGCGTCCGGGCGCAGGCCCGAGGCCCGGCATTTGATGTTGAAGAACCGCTCGGCCCCCATGTCGGCCCCGAAACCGGCCTCGGTGAGCAGGAAGTCACCGGTGCGGATGCCGATCAGGTCGGCGAGGATCGACGAGTTGCCGTGCGCGATGTTGCCGAACGGCCCGGCGTGCACCAGCACCGGCGTGTTCTCCAGCGTCTGCAGCAGATTCGGCATGATCGCGTCGCGCATGATGGCCGCCATCGCCCCGCCGGCCCCGAGCTGCTCGGCGGTGACGGGCTCGCCGTCGCGCGTGTAGCCGACCACGATCCGGCCCAGCCGCCCACGCATGTCCGCCTGCGACGTCGTCAGCGCCAGGATCGCCATGACCTCGGAGGCGGCCGTGATGTCGAACCCGGTCTGCCTCGGGACGCCGTCCTGGCGGTCGCCGAGGCCGATCACGATGTTGCGCAGCGCCCGGTCGTTGACGTCGAGCACCCGGCGCCAGCCGATCCGGTGCGGATCGAGCCCCAGCCGGTTTCCGTGGTAGAGATGGTTGTCGACCATCGCCGCCAGCAGGTTGTGCGCGGCGGTGACGGCATGGAAGTCGCCCGTCAGGTGCAGGTTCAGCCGGTCCATCGGGACCACCTGGCTGTACCCGCCACCGGCGGCACCGCCCTTGATCCCGAACGTCGGCCCCATGGACGGCTGCCGGATGGCCACGGTCGCCGAGCGGCCCAGGTACTGGAACGCCTGCCCGAGCCCCACCAGCGTCGTCGTCTTGCCCTCCCCGAGCGGGGTAGGCGTGATCGCCGAGACCAGCACGTAACGGCCTGGTGGCCGGTCGGCCAGCTCCTCGATGGCGTCGAGTCTGATCTTCGCCACCGACGCTCCATAGGGCTCAAGCAGGTGTCCCCCGATGCCCATCGGTCCGGCGATGTCGTTGAGCGGCTTGAGTTGTGCTCCTAGCGCTATCTCCAAGTCAGCGGGTGTCGTCATGACTCCTCTGTAGCCGCCCAACGCACCCCGCTGGCAGGTACGCAAGACCTACCCGACCGGCCAATCGACCCTTCCAGCATCCGCTGGGTCGTCCGCGGGCGCGCGTGGTCGTTGGGCCCGGTAGCGGTTGGCCGGTTTATTGGCGATTTCGTGCGCCCGGCCGGCGGAGCCGCCACCCCGGCCTGACTCGATTCGTTCATGACAGTTCTGTGGGCGGGGGTGCCCGGGGCTCGTGATCGTCGTTGGGTGCGGCGCTTCTGCTGGGAGCGCCTTACCTGTGGCTCGCTGTGACCTCACCATGGCTACCGGCACCGGCCCTGCGGTGATCATGGCGCTGCAACCCAATGCGGGGGGCGGCGGGGCGGGACGGGGCACGGCCGGTCACGTGATCGGCCATCCTACGGTTCAAGATCGTTGAAAGTGTGAGCTCACCATGCGGCATGGGCGCGAAAGTGCATGGCGACTGCACACTTTCGGTGATCTTGAACGGAGTTGGGCCGGGAGCGGCCCCCGGCCGACGGCGCCGCGCGCCGAATCCCGCACCAGCCGCGACCGCCTACTCACCATCGGTCACCCAGGCCCGGCGGGACTGACCTGACCGGACGAGCCGACGGTTCGACATCACCCGCCACACACCCGCACCACACCGATCAGAGGCCACCGGCCGACAGGTATGCATACCACTCCCTACCAATGGAGCCGCACCCATCACCATTTCGGTGCGGTGAGCCGTGCCGAGTAGCCGTTGGTGGCACCGAAACGGCGATCATGACCAGTTCCACCGGCTGGCGACCCGGATCGTCACAGGGAGTTCAACCCGCCACCCCCGTTCCGAGTTGATCACGAAGTTAACGCCCCTGTGAACCGATCCAGAGGGGCGACAACTTCGTGATCAACTTCAGAAAAGGGGATCGAACTGGAGCGAGGGGCGGCAGACCCGTGATCGCTGAAGGCGTGAAGCCACCGTGCGCCTTTGCGCCCAGACCGCATGGGCCCACATACTTTGGCGATCTTGACCGCTATAGCCGATCACGTGGCCGGGCTGCACTGTCCCGCCCAACCACCCCCGCATTGGTGGCCATCGGTAACCACGCCGGCCCGTCGCGTGATCACGGAAGCCCAAGGGGCCCATGATCACCGTTTCGGTGCCGTGAGCCGCGCTGAGCGCGGTTGATGGCACCGAAACGGTGATCATGACGCGGCGAATCGATCACCAAGGAGTGGCGGCTTACAGTGCGTAGCGGTTGATCAAGAAGCGCTACCCTCCGTTGTGGCGGCGCTCGACCGCAGGCTCCGCTTCTCCCCTTGCTCTGAGAGCCAGCTGACATCGGGCTCCGACCAGCGGGTGTGCCGCTTGACCTGCGGTGTTGCGCGTTGCCAGCTGGCTCTCAAAGCAAAGGCATTACGGCAGACGGCGGATGGGCAGGCACTGTTACGGAACGCTATCTTTCTTGATCAACTGCTACGTAGCGTTTTCCGGCGCTCTGGACCGGCAGCCGGGACAGCAGCTCGCGCACCCGGGCCGTGTCCGGGACGCCCAGTTCGGTCAGGATCGCCAGCGCCTCACGTAGCTGTTCGCCGGCTTCCCGGGCATCGCCGGTCTCGAGCAGGCAGCGGCCGATGCCCTCGAGAGCGAGCGCGTGCTGGTGCCGGTCGCCGAGTTGCGTGGTGAGTTCCAGCGCGGCCCGGTGGCGGGCCGCGGCCTGCTCCGGCCGGTACCGCGCGAGCAGCGCCCGGCCGGCCTCGTTGAGCGCCCTGGCGTGCAGGCCCCGCTCGCCGATGTCGGCCGCGATGGCGAGCGCGTGCTCGGCGCGGTCGAGCGCGCGGTGGTGGTCGCCGGCCTGGTTGTGCAGGTCGGCGAGGTAGCTGAGGGTCTCGGCCTGGGCGGAGCGGTCACCGGTCCGGCGCTGGAGGCGCAACGCCTGATCGAGGGCGTCGAGCGCCTCCCGCTGCCGGCCGAGGCGGGCCTGCGCGAGCCCGAGGCTGGCAAGCATGCGGCCCTCGCCGGCGCGGTCACCGGTCTCGCGCGCGATCGCCAGTGCGCTGCGGTGGTGCTCGATGGCGTCGAGGTGGCGGCCGAGCAGGTGGTTGACGTGCCCGAGGTTGCTGCGGGCGTCGCCCTCGCCGATCCGGTCGCCGGCCGCGACGGCCAGCTCGAGCGCCTGCGTGAAGTGGTCGGCCGCGGTCAGGTAGTCGCCCCGCTCGGCGTGCACGATGCCGAGGTTGCCCAGGGTCTTGCCCTCGCTGGCCCGGTCGCCCGTGCGGCGGTAGGTGGCCAGCGCTCGGCGGAAGTTCTCGATCGCCGCGTCGAAGCGGCCGAGCCGGCCGTAGACGACGGCTAGGCTGTTGCGCAGGCTGGCCAACCGGTCAAGATCGACGGCGCCTTCACCGGCAGAGCCCTCACCGGCAGAGCCCTCACCGGCCGCGAGCGCCGCCCGCAGGTGCTCGACGGCCTCGTCGAAGCGGCCCAGCCGGCCGTACACCCGGCCCAGCTCGCCGAGTGCCGCTGACTCCCCCGCCGGGTCCGCCTGCTCCGCGGCCGCCCGCCGGGCGTAGTCGTGCAGCCGCAGCGCCTCCCCGTGGTGGCCGCCGCTGTCCAGGTAGCGCCAGAGCGCGCGGGACAGGCCGGTGGCGTAGGCGGGCCGTCCCGTCGCGGCCGCCGAGCCCGCGACCGCGACCAGGTTCGGCCGCTCGACGTCGAGCCACTCCAGGGCGGCGGCCGCGGTCTGGAACGGCCCGTCCGGGGAGCTGCCCGGATCCAGCACCTGTGCCGCGGCGAGGCTGGTGCGCAGGTAATGGTCGAACAGTCGCTCGGTCGCGGCGCGGCGTTCCTCGGCCGGGCCGGCCAGCTCGGCGGCGTAGGCGCGCAGCAGGTCGTGCATCCGGTACCGCCCCGGACGCGACGGCTCGAACAGCTGGGCGGCCGCCAACTGACCCAGCTGCCGCCTGACCCGCCCCAGGTCCAGGCCGGCCAGGGCGGCGGCGGCACGATCGTCGAGGTCGAGGCCGGGATGCAGGCCGAGCAGGCCGAAGAGCCGCGCCGCGGGCGCCGGCAGGTGGCGGTGCGACCAGGAGAAGATCTCCCGCACCGCGGTGGCCGGGTCGCCACCGGCGTCGAGCAGGTCCAGCCGGTTGGGCAGCTCACCCAGCTCGGCGACCAGCTCGGCCAGTGCCGACTCCGGCCGCGACGCCGCGAGCTCGGCTGCCACGCGGAGCGCGATCGGTAGCCTTGCGCAGCGTTGCGCCAGCTCGCCGGTCGCCCGCGGGTCCGCCTCGGCCCGCTGACCGATCAGCTCGCGCAGCAGCTCGCCGGCCTCCGCCGCGGTCAGCGGGTGCAGGTCGACGCGCGCGGCACCGTCGCGCGCGACCAGCCCGGCCAGCCGGTCCCGGCTGGTGACCAGCGCGAAGCAGCGCGGCGAAGCGGGCAGCAGCGGGCGCACCTGGTCCGCCGTGCGCGCGTTGTCCAGCACCACCAGCATTCGCCGGCCGGCCAGCACGCTGCGGAAGCGCGCGGCCAGCTCGGCCGCTGCCGGCGGCAGATCCGCGGCGGGCAGCCCCATGCTGCGCAGGAAACCGGCGAGCGCGGTGTCCGGCCGCACCGGCTCGCCCGGCCCGTAACCACCCAGGTCGGCGTAGAGGCAGCCGTCCGGGAAGCGGTCGGCGACCCGGTGCGCCCAGCGCACGGCCAGCGCGGTCTTGCCGACGCCCGCGGTGCCGGAGATCGCGGCGACGCCGAGTGGCGCGTCGAGCAGCCGGTCCAGCTCGGCGAGCTCGGCGCAACGGCCGACGAACCCGGTCACGTCGCGCGGCAGCTCCATGGGCCGCACCCGCCGGCCGGCCGCGCGCTCCGGGCGTCGCCGCTGCTCCTCGATGCGGTCGCGCGCGGTGGCCAGCGCGCCGGTCTCGGCCGGGCTCGCCCCCAGCAGCCCGACCAGAACGTCGAGCCGGTCGGTCGGCGGCACGGTCTTGCCGGCGAAGTAGTCCCCGATCGCGCCGTGTGCCCAGCCGGTCCTGGCCGCCAACTCGCGGTAGGTGAGCTGGCTGTTGCCGCGGCGCCGGGCGTCCCGGCGGCGGAGCCGGCGCAGCAGGGACCCGAGGTCGGCGGCCGTGCGGGCGGCCAGGATCGCCTCGATCGTCAGCTCGGATTCCGCTGGCCCTGCGACCACGTGTCTCCTCCTGGACCCGCGGGCCGCGAGCGGCCCTGGCACAGGCGCCGTCTGAAGGGATCATTCAAACACGCTGCCCGCAGCTGTCCGGTTCCGCCGCGCCGGGCCATCATGATCGGGCGGCGGTTACGGCACAACGGAGAGGTCGGCCATGAGGCTGCGCGTACGGATCGGGTGTGTGCTGGCGGCGGCGCTGACCCTGGTGGCGGTGCCGGGCGGGGCAGTACCGGGCGGGGCAGTACCGGGCGGAGTGGTGCCGGCGCGGGCGGTGCCGCCGCCAGGCCCAGCACCGACGGCCGCGGCCGTCGCGGACTTCGACGGCGACGGCTGCACCGACGTCTCGGTGTGGGACCCCGAAAGCGGCACCTGGGACGTGGGCCGCTGCGCCGAGGGTCCGCCCAACGGCGGGTGGATCTACGGCCAGACCCTGCACGGCCCCACCGTGCTCGCGGTGCCCGGCGACTACGACGGCGACCGCAGAACCGACCTCGCCGTCCTCGACGCCGCCACCGGAACCTGGACGATCACCGGCAGCGCCACCCGAAGCCGCCACGACGTCCAGTTCGGCCTGAGCGGTGACCTGCCGGTGCAGGCCGACTACGACGCCGACGGCCGCACCGACCTCGCGGTGTTCCGCCCGTCGGACGGCACCTGGTACGTGCTGCCCAGCGGCGGTCCGAGCTTCTACGGGGTGCCGTTCGGCCTCGCCGACGACATCCCGGTACCCGGCGACTACGACGGCGACGGCGCGGCGGACGTCGCGGTGTTCCGCCCGTCGACCGGTACGTGGATGATCAGCCGCTCCGCCGACGGTCAGGTGAGCTACCAGCCGTTCGGGCTGGCCTCCGACCGGCTGGTCCCGGCCGACTACGACGGCGACCGGCGCACCGACCTCGCGGTCTTCCGGCCGTCCGACGCGTCCTGGTGGATCCTGAACAGCGGCGACGGGACCGTCCGGTACCGCCAGTGGGGCTCCCCCGGCGAGCTGCCGGTGCCCGGCGACTACGACGCCGACGGCCGCACCGACCTGGCGGTGTTCGGCAACGGGCGGTGGAGCGTCGACCTCGGGCTGGCGGCGGTCCTGTCGCCGGCCGGGGTGCCGGTGCCGAGCTTGTACCCGCCGCGCACCTGGCGCTAGCTTGCTGGTTCGTCGCGGCGATGCCCGGTAAGCAGGGGCGGGCGAGCACCGTGCCTCATGGGTCGATGCTCGGCGGCGGGCCGATGACCGGGGTGCCGCAGGTGATGGCCGACAGCGGGCCGGCGCCGGCCGCGTTGTAGGCCTGAACCCGGTAGCAGCGTGTCCCCCCGCTCATGAAGTCGACGTACTGGAACCGCGATGAACCGTCGGCACCGGTGAGCGGGCCGCGGTCGGGGACGTATGTGTGCTCTTGCGAGCTGAGGTAAACGACCTCTGGTTCCGCCCTCGTCTGTCCAGTGATGATGTTGATGTCGACCATGAGCCGGGCGATCCGGCCGGCGGAGTCGGTGAGGTAGACGCGGTAGCCGGCTGCCCTCACGGCCGCCTTCCATACGACCTGCACCTCTTCTGAGCCGCCGGCCGACCCGGCGGAGGCGACGACCTTCCCGGGAACGTGGCCGGGCGCGACCTTCGTGGTGGTGGGCAGCCGCATGATGGTGGTCGGCCGCCACGTGGTGGTGGTCGCCTGGGTCCACTGGGCATTCCGCAGGAGTACGGTTTTCGATTCTTGACGAAACTGCTGTTCAGCCGAAGTCGAGCTCCAGGTAGTCGAAACCGCGCAGCACGATCGCGTGCTTCCAGTCCGCCTGCACCGGAGTGAGCTGCCGGACCCCGGCGTCGACCAGGCTTTCCAGGATGACGGTCGCCTCCAGCGGGGCGAGCTGGGCGCCGAGGCAGTAGTGGATGCCGGTGCCGAAGGTCAGCGGGTGGGGTCCGCGGCGGGTGATGTCGAAGCGGTCCGGCTCGGGGTACGCCTGCGGGTCGCGGTTGGCGGCGCCGAGCATGGTCACCACCGCGTGGCCCGCGGGGATGAGCGTGCCGCCGAGCTCGACGTCCGCGCTCGCCATGCGCGCATTGGTCTGCACCGGGCTGTGGTAGCGGCAGATCTCCAGGGCGGCCGACCCGGCCAGGTCCGGCGACGCGACGAGCTTGGCGTACTGGTCCGGGTGCGTGCTCATCAGGAACATCGTGATCGAGATCAGGTGGGCGACGGTCTCGAACCCGGCGAAGAACAGGAACGTGATGTTGGCGATCACGTCGCCGGCCGCCCTGGCCTCCTGCAGCAGGTCGCGCAGCAGGCCGTCCTGGCTCTCGCCGAGGCCGGTCAGGAAGTCGGTCATGTCCATGATCGCCGTGATGGCGTCGTAGGTTCGGTCCGGCGGCAGGGCCGGCTCGAAGATGATCGACGCGTCCCGCATGAGCTTGCGGAAGTCGTTTCTGGCATCCAGCGGGATGCCGACCAGGTCGCAGATGACGCGCATGGCCATGGGGTAGGAGATCGCCTCGACGACGTCGACCGGGCCGGCCGAGACCGCGCCGGCCACCACCTCCGCGGCCAGCCCGCGCAGCCACGACCGCCAGCCGTCGATGCGGCGGCGGGTGAACCCGGAGTTCATCACCCGGCGGACCGGCGTGTGCTGGGGCGGGTCGATGAACGCCAGCGGCAGCACCATGCCGGCCGGTGGCGGCGGCACCGACTCGCCGGTGACGAAGTCGACCGACATGTACTCGGTCGCCTTGACGAACTCCGGGAGCCGCAGCACCTGGCGGCAGTCGTCGTAGCGGGTGGCGTACCAGACCGGGTTGCCGGCCAGCTGGTGCATCGGCGACGTCTCGCGAAGCTCGCGCATCAGCGGGTACGGGTCGTCGTTGTGCTCGGGCGAGAACAGCACGTCGACGAGCAGCCGGTCGCCGCGGTTGCGGATCGGTGGCCGCCGCGGGCCGCGGTACCCGACGACCCTGCGCGGGGCGTCCTGGCCGACCCCGGTCAGCTCGCGGATGCGGGCGATGCCGTCCGGACCGCCGCCGTCGACCGTCGTGACCCCGAGCCGGCCGGCCGACTCCCGGTTGGCCGGCAGGTCGTCGACGAACAGCGTCTCCTCCGGCGCCGTGCCGAGCTGGTCGAGCGCGGCCCGCACCATGCGGTCGTCGGGCTTGCGCGCGCCGACGTCGCACGAGCGCACGATCACCTCGAACACGTCGCCCCACGGGTACAGCGCCTGCCACAGCGGCGCGGCCTCGCGCGGCGTGTTCGTGCACAGCGCGAGCCGGTACCCCGCCTGCGCCAGCTGCTCGGCCAGCCGCACGTAGTCCTCGTCCAGGGTGTACGGCTTCGGCGGGCGCGGCCGCCCCGGCGGCAGGTCCAGCAGCGGCATCGCCTGCGCCATGGTCAGCTCGCCGCGCTCCAGGCGGTGCCAGGGGTGGTCGCTGTCGGCGTCTCGGCTACCGAAGAAGGCCTCGCCGAACGGCCCGGCGCCCGGATGCGCCAGTACCCCGCCGACGTCGAAGATGACCGCACTCACCTTGCGGGCCATGGCTACTGGCCCGCCTCTTCGAGGGCCGCCAGCACCTCGGGGTAGTCCTTGCGGCCCCAGGACTCGACCATCGCGTCCAGCCGGGCCACGATCTGCTCGTAGATCCCGGTGACCAGGGCGACGCCCTGCTGCGCGGTCTCCTCGCTGACCGGCAGCCGCCAGAACTCGATGTCCTCGGCCTCCGGGTCCTCCTCCAGCTCCGGCGGGTCCGGGCGCAGCCGCAGCGTCATGTACGGCAGGTCCAGCCCGGCCTCCGCGGCGACCCAGTCGGCGAGCTTGCCGGTGGCCGACGCGTAGGTCTCGGTGAGGCCCTTGAGCGTCACGATCGTCCAGTAGCGCAGTACCGGGTCGAACGTGACGTCGATGTGGTGGGTGATGATCGCCCTGGTGTCGCGGTGCGAGTCGGTCGCCTTGTCCAGGTAGATGAAGTCGAGCGTGCGGCTGACCGACCAGTTCAGGTACTTGTCCAGGTCGAGCGACTGCCAGTCGACGAACAGCATCGCCGCGCGGCGGCCGAACCGCTTGCTCAGCCGGTTGATGGCCCGTTCCCGCGCGTTGACCGGGATCGGGTACGGAAGCATGTACTTGTAGACGGTCGGCGTGCCGCACGTGTCGGTGGCGCTGTAGAGGACCGCGAAACGCAGCTTGGCCTTGGCCTCCTCCAGCGTGTCGGCGGTGAAGAAGTTCATGTGTTCGGACTCGCGCAGCGCCCGCCGGCAGCGCCGCCAGGTCTCCTGGACGATCCGCTGGCTCGGGTGCGCGTCGCTGTCCGGCCAGAAGTTGAAGTCGAAGACCTCCGGTCCGGGGACCGTGGGCAACCAGGTCGGCGGCGCGGCGTGGATGGCGCGGCGGTAGTCGAAGCCGCCCTGCGAGATCGTTTCCTGCGCCAGGCGCAGCATGTCGCTGTTCTGCTCGTCGATCAGCTCGAAGATCCGGATCGCCCGCCGCCGGGCCGCCTCCCGCTGCTCCTCGGTCAGCACCGCGTCATCGAACACGTCCTCGTCGACGGCGTGGCCGGTCTCGCGCGCCAGGTGGAAGTCGCCCCAGTAGATCAGCTCCTTGCCGGTCCGGGCCTTGAACTCGTTGGCCGCCAGGTTGGTGTGCCGGAACAGCGCGTTTCCGCAGGCCTCGATCGACTCCACGACGGCGAAGCGGACCAGCGGGTCCTCCGCCTCGATCACCAGCTTGGTGATCTGGGTGGTCCGCCGGCGCAGCTGCTCGTTGACCTCGCTCAGGAACAGCCAGTAGTAGAGCTCGCACGGCCGCCAGCCGAGCATCTCGTCCCAGCCGAGCGTGCGCAGGTCGCGCATGAACATCCTGGAGTGGGTCATGTCCTCGTCGGCGTGCGCGGAGATCGCCTCGCGCTCCTCGTCGAGCTTTCGGTCTTCGCGGTAGGAGATGTGGTAGAGGTTCAGCTCCCGGAAGTACATGATGAAATTGGTGAAGTAAAGCGCGAACCACAGTTTTTGCTCCGGTCGGACGCCCTCCTCGGGAGTTACCAGCCAGGTGTGCAGCGGGTGGTCCTCGATACGGTTGCGCCAGTATTCGATGACGGGCAGTACCTGCTTCATCCCGGCTCCTCCCATCTTTGTTGCGAAAGCGTCAGATCAACGGAATGTCCGGCTCCTCGCCGAGCAGCAGCTGTCCGGCCAACTCCTTGATTCGATGCTGGCCGGCGAAGTGTTGGCACGCGGTCGTGGTATCCCGCAGCAGGCGGTCCAGCGGGGTCCGGTTGCGGTAGACCGAATCGCCGCCAACCAGGTCGTAAAGGGTTTCGGTGATCTCCCGCGCGGCGCGGAAGGCGTAATACCTGGCCAGCGCGGCGCCCGCCCGTTCCTGCCGGGTCATCGGCTCATTCGCCACGAGGCGCTTCCATTGCGCCTCGACGGAGGAGTAGACGGCGCTGCTGGCCGCGCCCAGCCGCATCTCGCACTCGGCGACCGCGATCCGGATGCGCCGCGACTGCTTCCACGGCGTGGCCGGGTAGTCCACCTTGCCCTCGGCGAGCTCGTACACGTAGTCGATGGCCGCGCGGGCCAGGCCGAGCGGCACCCCGGACATCTTGCGGGTGATCGCGTCGGCGCCGCCGCCGCGGTACTGCGGCCCGTCGCGGTAGGGCTGGTAGAAGTTGAAGACGCGCTCTCCCGGCACCGGGAGCCCGCGAACCGAGTAGTCGCAGCTCCCGGTTCCGGCCAGGCCCGTCGGGTACCAGTTGTCCTCGATCGTCACGTCCGGCGGCGGCATCAGGACCAGCAGCCAGATCGGCGCGCCGTTCGGGTCCAGGACCTGCTCGCCGTCCTTGTAGAGGGAGCAGCCGCCCAGAATCCAGTCCGCGTGGGTGCTGCCACTGCCGAAGCGCCAGTGCCCGTCGACCCGGAACCCGTCACCGGTCAGGTGCGCCTGGCCTACCGGCAGGACCATCCCGGCCGTGATCATGTCCAGCCGCGGGTAGACCGCCCGCGCGGCGTCCGGCCGCAAGAAGCCGGCATAAATGCCGGAGTCCATGCCGATCATCGCGCACCAGGCGACCGAGCCGTCGATGCGGGCCAATTCCTCGATCAACGAGATCTGCTCCATCGACGACAGTTCCGGCCCGCCCCACTCGGCGGGCATCGCCGCCCGGAAAACGCCACAGTCGCGCAGCCCCTCGACCACCTCGGTCGGCAGCCGGCGCAGTTCTTCGATCTTTTCGACGTGCTCCCGAATTCGGGGGGCGAACCGCCGGACCCGTCCAGCGATATCGTCGAAACCGAGCGCGATGACGGCCTGATCGGGCTGCGACGTAGTTGTGGTCATTTCCCGCCTCCGCTACCGGGTCGGTACCGCCATTCGCAGGTAAGAGGACCCGCGTCAACCGGTTACCGCGAACTTAGTGACGCATTCTCGGCCCGGGCAAGGCCGGCGCACTGGCCGAAAGTTTCCGTGCAGCAAGCTGCCAGGCGCGCCGGCCAAGCGGCGCCCGGGGCGGGCACGGTAGGCTGGGGCCCGGCCCTCGGCGGTAGGCGTGCTGACCAGCGAGGGCTTTTCCATGCCAGCGACCGGGTAGCCGGCTGGGCGGAGGGGGCAGCGCCGCGGTGGTGGATCCATGGTCGCGGCCGCTGCGCGCCTGGCAGCGTCGAGCGCTTGCGCGGTATCTGGCCGCCCGGCCGAAGGACTTCCTGGCGGTCGCGACGCCCGGGTCCGGCAAGACGACGTTCGGCCTTCGGGTCGCGGCCGAGCTGCTGCGCGACCGCGAGATCGACACGCTGACCGTCGTGACTCCCACCGAGCACCTCAAGCACCAGTGGGCGGCCGCGGCGGCCGAGGTCGGCATCGCGATCGACTCGCGGTTCCGCAACACCGCCGGCGCGACCTCGCCGGACTACCTCGGCGTGGCGGTCACCTATGCCCAGGTGGCCGCGCATCCGGCCCGGCACCGGGTGCGCACCCAGGCCCGCCGCACGCTCGTGGTGCTCGACGAGATCCACCACGCCGGGGACGCGCGCTCGTGGGGCGAGGCCGTCCGGGACGCGTTCGAGCCGGCCGTGCGGCGGCTCGCCCTGACCGGCACGCCGTTTCGAAGCGACGACACGCCGATCCCGTACGTGGCCTACGAGCCCGAGCCGGGCGGCACGGCCCGCTCCAAGGCCGACCACACCTATGGCTACGCCGACGCGCTGCGCGACGGGGTGGTCCGGCCCGTGATCTTCCTGGCCTACTCCGGCGAGGCGACCTGGCGCGACAGCGCCGGCGAGGAGCACAGCGCGCGGCTGGGCGAGCCGCTGACCGCCGAGCAGACCGCCCGCGCCTGGCGGACCGCCCTCGACCCGGGCGGCGAGTGGATGCCGGCCGTGCTCGCCGCCGCCGACACCAGACTGCGCCGCAAGCGCGCCGGCGGCATGCCGGACGCCGGCGGCCTGGTGATCGCCTCCGACCACGAGTCGGCCAGGGCCTACGGCGCCATCCTGCGCCGCATCACCGGCACCG
>DASSUA010000014.1:0-5017 GCA_035707525.1 Pseudonocardiaceae bacterium | reverse complement strand
CTGCGGCAGGCCGGGGTGGGCTTCATCGCGGGCATCTCGGCCGACTACCCGGGCTCGCTGCTGGACGTGCGGCTGCGGCCGGACATCGACTTCGTGGACGACTCGCCCGAACCCGAGCGCGCGCTCGCGGTGGCCAGGGCGGCCGGCTTCGACCTGCCGGCCGGGGACGGCGGCGCCCTCGCGGTTCGGCCGCCACCGGAGGTGACCGAACTGGTCGGCGCCGGCGACTACGTCGTGCTGCACCCCGGCGCGACCGCGCCGGCCCGCGCGTGGTCGCCGGCGCGGTGCGCGGAGGCGGTCGAGGCGCTGCACGCCGACGGCCACCGGGTGCTGGTGACCGGCCACGACGGCGAGCGGGAGCTGACCGCGCGGGTGGCCGGCCGGCGCGGGGTCGACCTCGGCGGCGCGACCCGGCTCGACGAGCTCGCCGGGGTGCTGCGCGGGGCGCGCGCGGTGGTGGTCGGCAACACCGGCCCGGCCCACCTGGCCGCCGCCGTCGGCACGGCGGTCGTCTCGCTGTTCGCGCCGGTCGTGCCGGCCGTGCGGTGGGCCCCGTACGGGGTGCCGACCGTGCTGCTCGGCGACCAGCGGGCGCCCTGCCGCGGGTCGAGGGCCAGGCGCTGCCCGGTGCCCGGCCACCCGTGCCTGAACTCGGTCACGGCCGGCGACGTCGTCGGCGCCGTGCGAAAACTCTGCGAAGGGGGAGACCGATGAGACTGCGCCCGATGAGACTGCGGGTGCTCGTCTGGCACGTGCACGGCTCGTGGATGACCTCGTTCGTCCACGGCGGGCACGACTACCTGATGCCGACCCAGGCCGACGGGAGCGGCGGCCGCTGCGGGCGGGACTGGCCGCCGTCGGCGATCGAGGTGCCGGTCGAGGAGCTGCCAGGCACCGACGTCGACGTCGTGGTGCTGCAGCGCATCGAGGAATTCGAGCTCACGGCCGAGCTGCTCGGCCGGGTCCCCGGCCGCGACGTGCCGGCGATCTTCGTCGAACACAACACGCCCAAGGGCGCCGTGCCGGACTCGATGCACCCGTGCGCGGACCGGCCCGACATACACCTGGTGCACGTCACGCACTTCAACGACCTCATGTGGGACAGCGGCAAGGCGCCGGTCACGGTGATCGAGCACGGCATCGTCGATCCCGGCTACCGGTACACCGGCGAGCTGCCCCGGGCCGCCGTCGTGGTCAACGAGCCGGTGCGCCGGTGGCGCACGACCGGCACCGACCTGCTGCCCGCGCTGGCGCGCGGTGCGCCGCTCGACGTGTTCGGCATGAAGCTCGGCGAGCTCGGCGACGCGCTCGGGGTCGGCCCCGACCTGGTGCGCCCGGTCGGCGACCTGCCCCCGGAGCGGCTGCACGAGCAGCTGGCCCGCCGCCGGGCCTACCTGCATCCGATCCGGTGGACCTCGCTCGGCCTGTCGCTGCTGGAGGCGATGCACCTCGGGATGCCGGTCGTCGCGCTCGCCTCGACCGAGGCCATCCGCGCCGTGCCGGCCGAGGCCGGCGTGCTCTCGACCAGGGTCGAGGACCTGGCCGAGGCGCTGCGGACGCTGTGCAACGAACCCGCCATGGCCCGCCAGCTGGGCAAGTGTGCGCGCGAGTACGCGCTCGAACACTTCAGCCTCGCCCGGTTCCTGCGCCGCTGGGACGACCTGCTGTGGCAGGTGGCCGGCCGGGACGGCCGACCGGCAACCGGACGGCAGCCATGCGAATAGCAATGGTCTCCGAACACGCCAGCCCGCTCGCGGCGCTCGGCGAGGTCGACGCCGGCGGGCAGAACCTGCACGTCGCGGAGCTGTCGGCGGCGCTGGTCCGGCAGGGCCACGACGTGACCGTCTACACCAGGCGCGACGACCCGCGGCAGGCGCCGCGGCTGCGCACCCCGGCCGGCTATGACGTGGTGCACGTGCCGGCCGGCCCGGCCCGCAACGTCGGCAAGGACGAGCTGCTGCCGCACATGGGGGAGTTCGCCAGGTACCTGCAGCGCTGCCTGCGCCGGCAGCGGCCGGACGCCGTCCACTCGCACTTCTGGATGTCCGGGCTCGTCGCCGTGCTGGCCTGCCGCGAGCTGGGCATCCCGGTGCTGCACACCTACCACGCGCTCGGCGTGGTGAAGCGGCGCCACCAGGGCGCGGCGGACACCAGCCCAAGGCAGCGGCCGGCAGTCGAGGCGATGATCGGCAGGTCCGCCGCGGCGATCGTGGCCACCTGCACCGACGAGATGTTCGAGCTGGTCAGGATGGGTGTCTCGCGCCGCAGGATCGCGATCGTGCCGTGCGGGGTCGACATCGGCCAGTTCCACCCGAACGGTCCCCGCGCGCCGGCCAGCGGGCACGCGCACCGGGTGGTCGGCGTCGGCCGGCTGGTGCCCCGCAAGGGGTTCGCCGACCTGATCGCGGCGCTGCCCGGCGTGCCCGGCGCCGAGCTGGTGATCGTGGGCGGGCCCGAACCGGCGCGGCTGGGGCAGGACGCCGAGGCCAGGCGGCTCGCCGAGCTGGCCGCCTGGGCGGGCGTGGCGGACCGGGTGCGGCTCGCCGGCCAGGTGCAGCGCCGCCGGATGCCGGCGCTGCTGCGCTCGGCCGACCTGGTCGCCTGCGTGCCGTGGTACGAGCCGTTCGGGATCGTCGCGCTGGAGGCGATGGCGTGCGGGGTGCCCGTGGTGGCCAGCGCGGTCGGCGGCCTGATCGACACCGTGGTCGACGGCCGCACCGGCGTGCACGTGCCACCGCGGCGACCGGCCGCGCTCTCGGCCGCGCTGCGCGAGCTGCTGGCCGACCCGGGCGGCCGCGCCGAGCTGGGCCTCGCCGGCCGCGACCGCGCGGTTTCCCGCTACTCGTGGGACCGGATCGCGTTCGACGTGCAGCGCGTGTACGAG
Organism: Pseudonocardiaceae bacterium; assembly: GCA_035707525.1. GTDB lineage: Bacteria > Actinomycetota > Actinomycetes > Mycobacteriales > Pseudonocardiaceae > DASSUA01. Next base: position 2,133 of record DASSUA010000014.1, on the reverse strand, counting down.
CGGTGCGTCGTGGGCGGGCAGCCCAGCGACGTGCTGCCCGCGGTTGGGAGCGCGCGATGAGCCCCTCGGTGATCGACCGCCTCGACGAGCTCGCCGCCGCCGTGCAGGCGTTGCGCGGCCAAGCCGGCACGGTCACCCGCTGGGCGCGGCTGCTGGCCAGGCGGCTGCCGGCCGGGGCCCGGCTGCTGGCCGCCGGCAACGGCGGGTCCGCGGCCGAGGCCCAACACCTGACCGCCGAGCTGGTCGGCCGGTTCGACCGGGACCGCCGCCCGTTCTCGGCGATCGCGCTCGCCGCCGAGACCTCCAGCCTGACCGCGATCGGCAACGACTACGGCTACGAGGAGGTGTTCGCCCGCCAGGTGCTCGCCCACGCCAGGGCGCGCGACGTGCTCGTGCTGCTGTCCACCAGCGGCCGCAGTGCCAACCTGCTCGCCGCCGCGCGGGCCGGCCACTCGGTCGGCGCGACCGTCTGGGCGCTGACCGGCTCCGCCCCCAACCCGCTGGCCGAGATCGTCGACGAGGTGGTCGCGGTGCCGGGGTCGACCTCGACCGTGCAGGAGGGGCACCTGGTCGCCGTGCACCTGCTGTGCGCTGCGTTCGAAGCGGCGTTGACCAGCGGTAACACCGCCAACACCGCCAACACCGCCAACACCGCCAACACGGCCAACACTGCCAACACCAAGGCCGCCGAGAAGGTCCAGCAGCTGGGACGGAGGGCGTCGTGAACCTGGTGGTAGTCGGCGACAGCCTGCTCGACATCGACCTGCAGGGCTCGGTGAGCCGGCTGTGCCCCGACGCGCCGGCGCCAATTCTCGACCAGCAGGAGCGGCGGGTGCGGCCCGGCGGCGCCGGACTTGCCGCGCGGCTGGCCGCGGCTGCCGGTACCGACGTGACCCTGGTGACCGCGCTCGCCGCCGACGCGGAGGCCGGCCTGCTTCGCGATCTGATCGAGCCGGTACGCGTCGTCGCCGGGCCGCTCGGGGCGCCGACGCCGGTCAAGACCCGGCTGCGGGCCGGCGCCCACACGCTCGCCCGGGTCGACCGCTGCCCGCCCGGCCGGCCGGGCGTGACCGACGAGATGCTCGGCGCGGTCGAGGCCGCCGACGCCGTGCTGGTCTCGGACTACGGGCGCGGGCTCGTCCGGGACCTGCGGCTGCGCCGGGTGCTCAGCGAGTTGGTGGATCGGGTGCCGGTGGTGTGGGACCCGCACCCGAAGGGTTCGATTCCGGTGCCGGAGGTCACGGTCGCCACCCCGAACCAGGCCGAGGCCCGGCAGCTGTCGGGCGGGCCGCCCGGGACCGGTCTCGCGGCCGCCTCCGTGGCCGCGGACGTGCTGCGCTCCCGATGGCAGGCGAGGGCGGTCGCGGTGACGCTCGGCCCGCACGGCGCGCTGCTGCATGACGGCCGGTCGTGCCGGGGTGTGCGGGCGCCGGCGGTGACCGTGCCGGATCCGTGCGGCGCGGGCGACCGCTTCGCGGTGACCGTGGCGGCGCGGCTGATGCACGGTGACGACCTCGGCGGTGCCGTCGAGCGTGCGGTGCTCGAGTCGGCGTGGTTCCTCGCCGGCGGCGGGGTGGCCGGCGCCGGCCGTCCGGTCGGCCGCGAGCCATTGGCACCGCCCGCCGACGGCGGGCCATTGGTGCCGCCCGCTGACGGCGGGCCATTGATACCGCCCGCTGACGGCGGGCCATGGACACCGCCCGCCGACGGCGGGCCATGGACACCGCCCGCCGGTGACCCGCTGGCGGCGGCCACGGCCAGGGTGCGGTCGGTCCAGGCCGCCGGTGGCGTCGTGGTGGCCACCGGGGGCTGCTTCGACCTGCTGCACGCCGGGCACACCCGGACCCTGCGGGCGGCCAGGGACCTCGGCGACCGCCTGATCGTGTGCCTGAACTCCGACGACTCGGTCGCCCGGCTCAAGGGGCCGGACCGGCCCGTCAACGGCCAGGCGGACCGCGCCGAGGTGCTGCGCGCGCTCGGCTGCGTCGACGACGTCGTGGTGTTCGACGAGGACGGCCCGCAGCGGGTGCTCGGGCAGCTGCGCCCCGACATCTGGGTCAAGGGCGGCGACTACACCGCCGACTCCCTACCCGAGGCCGGGCTGGTGCGCAGCTGGGGCGGCGAGGTCGTGGT
>DASSUA010000013.1:0-3910 GCA_035707525.1 Pseudonocardiaceae bacterium | reverse complement strand
CCTTCTCCTCGCCGCCGGGGCCCGCCGGGCTCCCGCCGGAGCCCCCGGGGCCCCCGGGCGCGGCGGCCCGTTCGGGCGCTGGCGGTGCGAACACGGCCGGTGGGCGGCGAGCCGATGCGGCCGGGGGTCTCGGCGGGCCGGGCGGCGGCCCGGGAACAGCCAGCGCCTCCGGCGGGCTGCCCGGCGGCGCGGCGGGTTTCGGGTCGTACACCGGAGAGGTCTGCGCCTCGGGCGACGCGTGCCGGATGCGGCGGCGGCGGCGTTCGCTGTCCGGCATGTCCTAACTGTAAGGCCCGCCGCTCCGGTTAGAAGATCTCCACGGCGGATGGCGCGCGGTGCCACCCGAACGCGGTACTGGCGCCAGCCAGGGTTCCCGGGCGCAGCTCGCGCACCCGGCCCGCCGCGGCGAGCGCCCCGAGCGAGGGTCCGCCCAGGTAGACCGCGCCGAGCGCGCTGACATCGCAGGCGAGGTCGGCCGGGTCGCCGGTACGCCGGCACTGCGCCCCGGACGCGTCGGCGACCAGCCGCCAGCGCCCCGCGTTCTCCGGCAACAACTCGTCGGTGACCTCGAAGACCACGTCCACCGCTGCGGCGTACCGGCGTGCGGCCAGTGCCGCCGCCACATCGGTGAGGCGCACCCACAGCCCGTCGCCGAGCCGGCCGCCGAGCCGGCGCGGCTCGTTCACCAGGTGCAGCAGCGGCTCGTCCACGGCCCCGAACCAGTAGTGCGTGGTGCGGGTCAGGTCCACCGAGAGCAGGAACCGCCACAGCGCGACGTACGACTCGAGGGTCGTGGCCATGAGCTCGTCCACCTGCACCTCACCCCGCGGGCCGTCCCAGTCCCACGACGGCTTCGCCCGCCACAGCGCATACCCGTCCATCCCGGCCGGCCCATCGTGCAGGAGGGCGCGCCGTTCGGTGCCTCCGTGGCGCCGGGACGCCACGTCGGCGAGCACGTACGCCCACCACCGCTCGTCCCGGCTGGAGTACCCGGGCCGCTCCGCGCGCAGCTGCTCGTACACCTTTGCCAGCTCGTTGCGCGCGGACGCCGGCTCGGCCCCGCGCAGGCGGCCCGCGACGGAGGCGGCCGGGGGCAGCCGCACCTCGCGGGTGTCGATCTCCAGGCTGAGCTTTGCCGTGGCCAGGCCGTAGCCGTACCGCTGGTAGATCCGCGCCTCGCTGGCCCACAGGAGGGCCAGCGATTCGCCCGCGGCGCGCACGTCCCGCAGCTGCCGCCCCATCAGCCGGCGCAGCAGCCCGCGCCGGCGGTGGGTAGGCGCGACGCCGACCATCGTCACGTGTGCGGCCGGCACCACAGCTCCCGGTACGGTCAGGTCCCGGGTGAAGACGCCCGCGTTGGCGACGACGTCGGCCCCGTCGGTGGCGACCAGGCACCGTTCGGGCTCGTAGATCCCGTGCTCCACCCGGTTCCGCTCTTCGTCGAAGGCCTCGTTGAAGGCGGAGGACAGCAGCCTGGAGATGGCGCCCCAGTCATCCGGGGTAGCGGTCCGGATCGGCAGCTCGTCAGCGGTCACATGACGTGTCTAGCCGATGCCGAGTGGTACGGCGACCGGGTATTGCGCGGTCGCTACCCTCGTAGGCGGAGGTCCGGCCCGCTGGCGGGCGCAGACCGGCCTCCTGGGAGGAGCGATGGCAGAGCCCACGCAGCCATGGGACGAGCCCACCCTGCCGGATCACCCGGCGGCGCGGCGGGCGATCCCGTACAACCCGGCCTACCGGCCCGGGGTCGCCCCGGTCGGCCCGCGGCCGTTGGCCCCGCTCACCGAGACGATCGTTCCCGCGAGCCGCCCGCAGCCGCCCCGCCCTCCGCTGAGCTACCAGATGCGCCAGCTGCGCCGGGGCAGCGAGTGGTCCGTCCTCGGCGGGCTGTTCGCGTTCGTCTGCTGGGGCATCTGGGCGATCTCGTCGCGCGGCCTCAGCCTCGCCGTGCCCGTGTTCACCTTCATCCTGGTGCTGCTCGTCGCGGGCGGCGTGTTCGCGCTGTGCCGCCTGCTCGGCCGGGTGGTCCTGGAGCGCTCGATGGGCCGCGTCCGCCGGGGTGCGTGGGTCTCGCACGCCGTGACCGGCCTGTTCCTCGCCGCCGCCGGGGTGGCCTATCTACGCCAGACCGAGTGGGTCGTGGAGACCTTGACCTGGCTCCGTGGCCTGTGAGTGGCCTGGCCTCGCCGCTGTTGTGGCGGATTCTGTGCATCCACCCGAGCCGTTCCGCCGTATGATCGACCTACTGTGACGGCACGCACCGACAACAGAGATGGACCCGCCATGGGCGCCGGGACCTTCGTGCATGATGCGCTGTTCGATGCCGACCGGGCGGAGTACGTCGCGGGCACCCGGCCGTTCGTGGAGACTGCCCTGGCCGCCGGTGAGCCGGTGCTGGTCGCGGTGCCCGGTCCCAACCTGGATGTGCTCCGCACCGCCCTGGGCGCCCGCGCCGCTCGTCGGGTGACCTTCCGCGACATGACCCACGCCGGGCGCAACCCGGGCCGGATCATCCCGTGGGTGCTGCGGGCGTTCCTGGATGAGCACCCCGACCGTCCGGTCCGCATCATCGGGGAGCCGATCTGGGCTGGCCGCAGCTCGCTGGAGTATCCGGCCTGCGTCCAGCACGAGGCACTGATCAATCTGGCCTTTCGGGGGGTCGAGGCGACGATCCTGTGCCCGTACGACACGGCGCGCCTCGATCCGCGGATGCTCTTCGACGCGACGCAGACCCACCCGACTGTGATCGAGCGCTACGACCGGCGCCCGAGCGACGTCTATACCGCGCCCGAGGCCGTGGTCGCCTTCTTCAACCGGGCGTTCCCCGAGCCCACGCCCAAGGCGGCCACGCTGTCCTTCACCGTCGGCGAGCTGCTCAACGTGCGCCAGTTCGTGGCTCGCCACGCGGGTCGCGCCGGGCTCACCGCGACCCGCGTCGCCGACCTGCAGATCGCCGTCAACGAGATCGCCACGAACAGCGTCAAGCACGGCGGTGGCCGGGGCACCGTACGCGTCTGGCAGGAGCACGACAGCATCGTCTGCGAGGTCCGCGACGCCGGGCACATCACCGACCCGCTCGTGGGCCGGGTCCCGCCCCTGCACTCCAGCGACTGCGGGCGGGGCCTGCTCATGGTCAACTACCTGTGCGACCTGGTTCGCATCTACAGCACGCCCGAGGGCACCGCAGTCCGCGTACACATGCGGTTCTGACGCCGCGCCTGCCTCACCCGGCCGACGTCATCGGGTCGAAGGCCCCGTCCGGTTTTTCCGACCGAGCGCCTGGGCACCCGATGGTGTCACGTACGAGGAGGCTGTGATGACCACGGTACGCGGTGAGTTCGAGATCGCTTCCTGGGATGAGTCCACCTACCAGGAGCTGGACGGTGAGCGCAAGCTCACCCGGGCCAGCGTCAAGCAGCGGTTCAGCGGCGGCATTGAGGGTTCGGGCAGCGTTGAGTGGCTCATGTGCTACGGCATGGACGGCACGGCCCGTTTCGTGGGAATGCAGTACGTCAACGGCTCTCTCGACGGTCACCAGGGCTCCGTCGTGTTCGAGACCGTCGGCGACTTCGACGGCAAGCGGGCGAAGGGCCTATGGGTAGTCGTCGATGGGTCGGGCACCGGTGACCTCACCGGACTGCGTGGTGAGGGCGAGTTCGAGGCGCCGATGGGCGCCAACCCCACCTTCATGATTGAGTACGACATCGAATAGGCGGTGAGGTGGGGTCAGGCCGCGTAGTTGCGCAGGACGCGCAGCGCCGTCTCGGCGTACGGGCCGCGCGCCAGAAGCCCCGAGCGCTCCGGCCGCAGCCGTCGCGCGCCGACCCGGCAGAAGTCGCCCGCCGGGCCGGTGATGGCCGACTCCGCCTCCGGCGGCCCGTAGCACCAGGTCGCGCCGTCCGGCGCGGTC
>DASSUA010000012.1:0-2104 GCA_035707525.1 Pseudonocardiaceae bacterium | reverse complement strand
TGGCCCGGGATGGCCCGCGAGCTGCTCGGCAGCGCGCCCGCGTTCGCCGATGCCATGGCCGAGTGCGCGGTCGCGCTGCGCGAGCATGTCGACTGGGACCCGCTCGCGGTGATCTGGGGCGACCACGGGGCGCTGGCGCTGGAGCGCGCCGACGTCGTCCAGCCGGTGCTGTGGATGGTCGGGGTGTCGCTGGCCAGGCTGTGGCGGGCACACGGCGTCGAGCCGGCCGCCGTTGTCGGGCACTCGCTCGGCGAGATCGCGGCGGCGTGCGTGGCCGGGGCGCTCCCGGTCGCCGACGCGGCCAGGGTGGTCGTCGCCCGCAGCCGGGCGATCGCCGAAGGACTGTCCGGCCGCGGCGGGATGCTCGCCGTTGCGCTGGACGAGCGGCGGGTGGCGGAGCTGGTCGCGCCGTTCGGTGACCGGCTGTCGGTCGCCGCCGTCAACGGGCCGTCGTCGACGGTCGTCTCCGGCGACCCGGATGCGCTCGCCGAGCTGCGCGGGCGCCTCGGTGAGACAGCAGTGCGATCTACGGCGCTCGCCGCCGACTACGCCCCGCACTGCGCGCAGGTCGCCGCGATCCGCGACCGGCTGCGCGCCGAGCTGGCCGACCTGCGCCCCGGCCGGTCGGCCGTGCCGTTCTACTCGCCGGTGACCGGCGGCGTGATCGACGGCGAGGCGCTGACCGGTGACTACTGGTATGAGCACCTGCGCCGCCGGGTCGATTTCGAGCGCGTGGTGCGCACGCTGCTCGCCCAGGGCCACGGGATCTTCGTCGAGGTCGGGCCGCACCCGGTGCTGGCCGGCGCGATCCAGGACACCGCGGAGGCGGCCGGTTCGGCGGCGGTCGCGGTCGGCTCGCTGCGGCGCGACGACGGCGGGCATCGCCGGTTCGTCACCTCGCTCGCCCAGGCGTACGTCCGCGGCGCGCTGGTCGACTGGGCCGCCCTGTACGGAGCCGGCGCCGAGCCGGCCGCCGAACCGCCGGCTCAGGAATCGCCAGCCGGTCCGGTGGCGGTGCTGTTCGCCGGCCATGGCCGCCAGCGCCCCGGCATGGGCGCCGAGCTGTACGAGAGGTCTCCGGCGTTCGCCGAGGCGCTCGACGAGGTGTGCGCCCAGCTCGACCGGCAGCTGGACCGGCCGCTGCGCGAGGTGCTCTTCGCCGGTGACGGCGACGCGGCGGCCGGCCTGCTGCACCAGACCGGGTTCGCCCACGCGGCCGTGTTCGCCGTCGAGGTGGCGCTGTTCAAGCTCGCACAGTCCTGGGGCCTTCGCCCGGACCTGGTGCTCGGCTACTCCTGCGGTGAGATCGCGGCCGCGCACGTCGCCGGGGTGCTCCCGCTGGCCGACGCGTGCGCGCTGGTCGCCGCCCGGGGCCGGCTGCTGCAGGGGCTGCGCGGCGGCGCCATGATCTCGGTGGCGGCCGCGGCGGCCGACGTGGCGCCGTTGCTGCCGGACGGAGCCGGCATCGCCGCCGTGCACGGGCCGCGTTCGGTCGTGGTGTCCGGCGACCGGTCCGCCGTGCGTGAGCTCGCCGAGCGGCTTGCCGCGGCCGGCCTGGCCGCGCGCAAGCTTCCGTCCCGCCAGGCGGCGCACTCGCCGCGGACCGCGGCGATCCTCGACGAGCTGCGCGAGGTCGCGGCCGGGCTGCGGTTCGCCGCCCCCACCGTGCCGATCGTGTCCGGGCTGACCGGCCAGGTCGTGCCCGCCGCGGAGATCACCGATCCCGAGTACTGGGTCCGCCAGGTCCGCGAGACGGTGCGGTGGCACGACGCCATGGGCACGCTCGCCGCGCACGGGGTGCGCAGCCTGGTCGAGCTGGGCCCGGACGGCGAGCTGACCGAGCTTGCCACGGACGGCGGCCAGTTCGGGCCGGCCGTCGCGCTGCTGCATCCCGGCCGCGACGAGACCGGCTCGGTGGCCACCGCCGCCGCGCTGCTGCGAACGGCCGGGGTCATCACCGGGAGGCCGCCGGCGCGGCGCCGCCCGCGCCGGGTGGACCTGCCCACCTACCCCTTCCAGCACAGGCGGTACTGGATCGAGGGCAGTGGGCCGGCCGACGTCGCGGCGGCCGGCCTGGCCGCCGCCGGCCACCCGCTGCTCGGCG
>DASSUA010000011.1:0-3154 GCA_035707525.1 Pseudonocardiaceae bacterium | reverse complement strand
CCCGAACGGGTCGTAGTGGTACAGGCCCGGGCGAACGCCCCTGGACCTGCTGACCAGTGGATAGATCTCCAGGCTCTGCAGGGCGCCGCCCGCGGGGCTCGGCCGTAGCGACACCTCGTGCCCACCGTCGACGTCAATGCGCTGCACGCGTGCGCAGCGGTACAGGAACTCACCGAGCTGCTCGATGCTCAGCGGATGCTCGTCGTCGTGCCAGCGGATCGAGCGCCTGCTCTCCAGCACCTCGCTCAGCGGTGGGTCGTTGGTGATCGCCGGGTGGGGCAGCGCGATCGCGGTGCCGCCGAACGGCTCGCGGCGGCCGGGCAGTGGATCGAACCGGCCGGCGGCCCACATCGTGGGACCAGCCGGCTCGTCGTGATGGCCGCCGCGGCTGCGGGAATGGAACAGCAGCTCGTGCGGGGTCCACTGGTCGCTGCCGAAGTCGGGCCGGACATCCTCCTCGGCGTCGTGCACGAACCGGTGCCAGGCCAGGATGCGCACCAACTCGTCGAGCACATCCTCGGGCAGCGAGCGGGCGCCGGACCCGGGATCGGAGCCGGCGAGCCCGTGCAGGACCGTGAGCACCTCGCCGTCGTGCACGGTGACCGCCGCCCTGGCCAGCGGCGACTCGAGGACGAACGCGTCGGACTCGCGGCGCAGGACCGCGAACCGTGACAGCCTTGGCACCGCCGGCCGCGCCGGCGGATCCGGGTTGGGGCCGAGCGGGCGCACCGTAACCAGCGGCCGGTCCGGCAGCTCGATCCGGGTGCTGATCCAGCCACCGGCGGCCAGCCGGCGCAGCAGCCCGTCGTTGCTGTGACCGTCGTGCAGCTTGATCGTGGCATGCAGCTCCAACTCGGTGGTCCAGCCATTGCTGAGCTGCCGCAACGCCGCCCGTTGTCCGCTGGTAAGCGCGCCGAACCGCTCGCCGCGACGGCCCGCGTGCACCAGCGCCAGCTCCCCGTCCGGGTGGGTTCCCAGGTACACATCGGGCCGCAGCCGCAACCGCTGGATGCTGGTCATGCCCGCCCCGCGTGGATCATCGCGCCCTGCCAGGTGGTCGGCGACGCTACGGGCCGCCGGCCTGCGCGCGGTCCGCTCGTCGGTGTGCTCAAACCCCAGCCGGGTTCATAGCAAATGCGCGCACCCGTCCGCGAGGCGGCGGTGGCAGTCGGGCGATCGGAGCGGCCGGGCGGCCAGGGCGATCGGAGCGGCCGATGCGGTCGAACGCCACCGCGCGGTTCAGCGCCTCCTGCTATCGGCTGACCGCCTTCTTGTAGCGGCGGATCGCCATCGGGACGAACACCACGAGCAACACCACGACCCAGATCAGGGACGTGAGCACCGGATGACGCAGCGACCAGACCTCCGGGGGCGGCACCGCCGGGTTGGTGTTGCCGAACAACTCCCGAGCCGCCTGGGTCACCGACGAGACCGGGTTCCACTCGGCGAACGTGCGAAGCGGTTCCGGCAGGGTGCTGGAGTTGACGAAGGTGTTGGCGATGAACGTCAGCGGAAACACGACCATGAAGCTGGCGTTGTTGAACACCTCAGGGCTACGCACGGAGAGCCCGACGACCGCCATCGGCCAGGACAGCGCGTAGGCGAACAGCAGCAGCAGGCCGAACCCGGCCAGCGCCTCCCACACCGACGAGTGGATCCGCCAGCCCACGAGCAGCCCGGTGATCGACATGACGACGATGACGATGACGTTGTTCACCAGATCGCTGGTCGTTCGGCCGACGAGCACGGCGGACCGCGCCATCGGCAGCGAACGGAACCGGTCGACGATCCCCCGCTGGATGTCCTGGGCCAGGCCGCTGCCGGTGATCGTCGCACCGAAGATGACCGTCTGGGCGAAGATCCCAGCCATCAGGAACTCCCGGTACGACACCCCGGGCACCTGGATCGCGCTGCCGAACACGTAGGCGAACAGCAGCACGAACATGATCGGTGACAGCGTCGAGAACACCAGCAGGTCGGGCACCCGCTTGATCTTGATCAGGTTTCGCTTGGCGACGACCACACCGTCGCCGAAGCCACTGAGCACGGCGTTCATCGGATCTTCTCCTCCTGCCTGTGCCGGCGGCCGGCCGCCGTTTCGCCGTCTCCGGTGCCGTCGGCGCCGCCGGGACTACCAGGGGCGGAGTCGGTTTGACCGTTGCCGTTGGCGATCAGCTCCGCGGCGTGGCCGGTCAGCGTCAGGAACACGTCGTCGAGGGTCGGGCGCCGCAGTGCCACGTCGAGCACCCGCACCGCCTCGCTGTCGAGCAGTCGCAGCGCCTCCACGAGCACCTTGGAACCGCCGGAGACCGGGACCGTGAGCCGGCGGGCGTGCTCCTCGACCTGCGGCTCGCCGACGGCGATCGGGCCGAGCAGCGACCGGGCCGCCAGCACGGCGGCGTGGTCGGCGAAGACCAGCTCCAACCGTTCGCCGCCGACCTGCGCCTTGAGCTCGTCGGCGGTGCCGGTGGCGATGACCCGGCCGTGGTCGATCACGGCGATCTGGTCGGCCAGCCGGTCGGCCTCCTCCAGGTACTGGGTGGTCAGCAGCAAGGTGCTGCCGCCCGCTACCAGTTCGGAGATGACGTCCCACATGCCGAAGCGGCTGCGCGGGTCGAGGCCGGTCGTCGGCTCGTCGAGGAACAGCACCGGCGGCGTGGCGACGAGGGCGGCCGCCAGGTCCAGCCGCCGCCGCATCCCGCCGGAGTAACCCTTGACGACCCGGTTCGCGGCATCGACCAGGTCGAATCGCTCCAGCAGCTCCTGCGCCCTCGCCCGGCTGCGGCCCCGGCCGAGGTGGTAGAGCCGGCCGACCATGTCGAGGTTCTCGAAGCCGGTCAGGTCCTCGTCGACCGCCGCGTACTGGCCGGACAGGCCGATGATGCGCCGCAGCTTGGCGGCGTCGGCCACGACGTCCAGCCCCGCCACCGTGGCCCGGCCGGAATCCGGTTCCAGCAGGGTCGTGAGCACCCGGACCGCTGTTGTCTTGCCCGCACCGTTGGGCCCGAGCAGAGCCATCACGGTGCCCTCCCGCACCACGAGGCCCAGGCCGTCAAGAGCGGTGACGCGGCCGTACCGCTTGACAAGGCCCTCCGCGACTATCACGTCTGTCATGGACGCCATGCTGCTCCAACCCACCGACAAAACTCCGCCG
>DASSUA010000010.1:0-3417 GCA_035707525.1 Pseudonocardiaceae bacterium | reverse complement strand
CGAGCTGCCGGTGTGGGTCACCGCGTCGGGCAACCCGGCCACGTTCACCGAGGCCGCCCGGCTCGGCACGAACGTGCTCACCTCGCTCATCGGCCAGTCGCCCGAGCAACTCGCCGAGAACATCGCGCGGTACCGGGCCGTGCGCGCCGAGCACGGTCACGATCCGCTGGCAGGCACGGTCACGGTCATGTTGCACGCCTACCTGGAGACCGACACCGGCTCGGCGCGGCAGCTGTGCCGCGAACCGCTGCGCGAGTACCTGCGCGGCTACGTGGCCCAGCAGCAGGACATGCCGACCAATGGCGCCGCGGTGCCCGAGGACATCGAGACACAGCTGGATTTCGCCTACGAGCGGTACAGCACGGGTGCCGCCCTCATCGGCTCGCCGGACAGCGTGCGGCCGCTGCTCGGGCGGCTCGCCGAGGCCGGCGTCGACGAGATCGCCTGCCTGGTGGACTTCGGGATGCCGCTGGACCGCACGCTGCGCAGCATCAGGCTGCTCGGCGGGCTCCGGAGCGGGCCGGCCGCCGAGATCCTGCCCGGTGCGGGGCGTGCGAGGCGCACCGCGCCGATGGGCGTCGACCAGGAGCGCATGTTCCGGCTGGAGCAGGTCAACCCGGCCGGCCCCGCGAACTATGTGACGACCGGGCTGCGGGTGCGCGGTGAGCTGCGCCCCGACCTGCTGGACGCCGCGCTGCGCGTGGTCGGCGAGCGCCACGAGGTGCTGCGAACCACGTTCGGGCAGGTCGGCGGCGAGCCGGTGCAGCTGATCGAACCGGAGTTCCGGGTCCGGCTGCAACGGCACGACCTGAGCGACGTCCCGCCGCCGGACCGGGTCCGCGCCGCCCGCCGGCTGCGCACCGAGGTGGCGCGCCGGCCGTTCCGGTTCGACGAGCCGGTGCTGCGGGTGGCGCTGCTGCGGCTCGACGAGGCCGAGCATCAGCTCGCGATCGTCCAGCAGCACATGATCACCGACTGGGTCTCGTTCAACGTGTTCGTGCACGAGCTGTTCGCCGTGTACGGCGACCTGGTGCGCGGGCGCCCCACCGAGCTGCCGCCGGCGCCGCCGTACCGGGCCTTCGCCGAACGTGAACGGGCCAGGCTGCGCGACGGGCTGCTCGACGACCAGCTCGACCACTGGATACGCGACCTGCGCGACGCTCCTGAGCCGGTGACGCTGCCGCTCGCGGGACCGAGGCCGGCCGCGCAGACCTTCGAGGGGCGGCGGGAGTGGCTGCTGCTGCCCGAGCAGACCACGCAGCGGCTCGCCGCGCTCAGCCGGGCGGAGCGGGTGACCCCGTTCATGACGGCCTACACCGCGCTCGCCGCGTGCCTGGCCCGCACCAGCGGCCAGGACGACCTGGTGGTCGGGTCGCCGACGGCCAACCGGGACTGGGCGCCCGAGCAGCTCATGGGCCTGCTGCTGCGGCCGATGCTGCTGCGGACCCGGCTGCGGCCGGACCAGTCGTTCCGGTCGGCGCTGGCCGACGTGCGGGCCGTGACCTCGCGCGCGCTGGCCAACGCCGAGGTGCCGTACCAGGCGCTGGTGGACCGGCTTGCGCCGGACCGCGACCTGGAGTGGCTGCCGCTGTTTCGGCTGCGCTACCTGTTCCTGCGCTGGGACGAGCCGGTGACGGTGTCCGGACTGCGGCTCAGCCCGCTCGACACCGACCCGCAGACGTCCCTGTACGACGCGACGGTGTCGTTGTGGGACAGCACGCGCGGCGCGTTCGGCCGCATCGAGTACTGCCGCGACATCATCGCCCGCGACACCGTCGTCGGCACCATCGAGCGCTTCGCGACCATGCTGCACAGCGCTGTCGCCGACCCGGACCAGCGCCTCGGTGACCTGCCGGACAGCTCGCCCACCCGGTTCCACGTCGACACCGACGAGCTCGAGGACTACCTGGGCACCCAGTCGGTGCACTCATGAGCCGGTGCGCTTCCGAAGGAGGAACGGTGCGTCTGGTCGACGATATCCCGACCGTCGTGCAGGAGGCCTGGCGCACCGTCCTCGGCCGGGCCGACCTGCCGGCCGACGCCGACTTCTTCGAACTCGGCGGCAGCTCCATCCACGGCGCGCGGCTCATGGGCCAGCTCCGGGCCGCGCTCGACGTCCCGCTGCCGGTCCAGCTGATCTTCTTTCATCCCGGGCTCGCCGAGTTCACCGCCGCCGTCGGCGATGCCGCGCAGCGGAGCGGCACCGGCGGTGCCGGCGGTGCCGGCGGCCAGGCTCCGGCCGGCGGGCCGGGACCGCTCGGGCTGTCGTTGCAGCAGGAGCAGCTGTGGGTCGCCGACCAGCTCGAACCCGGCAACCTCGCCTACACCGAGCTGCTGCCGCTGCGGCTGGACGGGCCGCTCGACGTGGCGCGCGTGCAGAGTTGCCTGGACCTGCTGCTGCGCCGGCACGAGGCGCTGCGCACGCGCTTCCCCGCCGCGCCGGACGGCAGCCCCCGCCAGGAGATCGGCCAGGCGCGCACCGTGCCATTCGAGACCATGCCGCTGGAGGCCGTCGACGTTGCGGACGAGGACGCGGCCAGGCGGGTGGCGCTCGGCCGGCTCGCCCAACCGTTCGACCTGGCCGCCGGCCCGCTGGTGCGCGCGGTGCTGCTGCGGTTGGCGGACCAGGCGCAGGTGCACGTGCTGCTGCTCTACGCGCACCACATCGTCGCCGACGGGCTCTCGCTCGCGGTGTTGTGCGACGAGCTGGCCGATTCCTACGCCGGGCGGGCACTGCCGGAGCCGGCCCCTTCCTACGCCGCGCACACCCGGGCTCAGGCCACGCTGGACCTCAGCGGCCAGCGCGCCTACTGGCGGGACCGGCTGGCCGGTGCCTGCGAGGTCGAGCTGCCGGTGGACCGGCCACGCCCGGCGGTGCGCTCCACGGCCGGCCGGCGGCTGCGGCTGCCGGTGCCCGCCGCCGTGCGTGACGCGGTCGACGGGCTGGCCCGCGAGCACGGTGCGACCCGGTTCATGGCGCTGCTCGCCGCGTTCCACGCGCTGCTCGGGCGCTGGAGCGGCAGCGACGACGTGACCGTCGGCTCGCCGGTGTCCGGCCGCTGCGGCCCGCGGGCCGATCGGCTGGTCGGCTACCTGGTCAACATGGTCGCCCTGCGCGGCGACACCGGCGGTGACCCCACGTTCGGCGAGCTGCTCGCCCGCACCCGCGACCACACGCTCGGGGCGCTGGCGAACGCGGATGTGCCGTTCAGCCGGGTGGCGGCCGACCTCGTGTCGCGCCGGGACCGGTCCCGGCCCCCGGTGTTCACCGCGACGATCATCGCCCAGCCGACGCCGCTCACGCTGGTCGCCGACCTCGGCGAGGTCAAGGCCACGTCGTTCCCGGTGCCACGGCAGCACTGCACCTACGACCTGTCGCTGTACGTCTGGGACACCGGCGACGAGCTCGTGCTCGAC
>DASSUA010000009.1:0-9275 GCA_035707525.1 Pseudonocardiaceae bacterium | reverse complement strand
GTGTACCTGTCGACCGACCTCGGCGAGAGCTGGCGGCGGATCGCCGAGCTGCAGACCGGGATCGTGGACGTGGCGTGGATCGACCGCGACCGCAACGGGGCGCTGCTGCTCGCCTCGGACACCGGGCTCTACGAGCTCGCGCTGCTGCCGGACGCGACGCCGAACCAGATCATCGTGGAGCCCTCCGACCCCGACCGCGGCTTCTATGCCGTCGAGGCGTTCATCTCCGAGCAGGGCAACTGGGGCGTCGCGGTCGCCGCGCAGGCCCAGCTCGGGGTGTACCTGTCCGTGCAGGGCGGCCGGCGCGGCACGTTCGGCAACATCGGCCTGACCGGCACCGAGACGCGCTGCATGTCGGTGCAGTTCGACGGCCCCACGACCGTGCTGTGGGTCGGCACGGGCGAGCCGGACCCGAAGCGCCCGGGCCCGGGCTGCGTGCGGGCCCGGCTGTTCGAGGCCGACGTCCGCTGGGAGAACCTGTCGATCGGCTGGGCGGGCGGCACCTGCTGGGAGATCGGCTTCGCCGGGTCGACGGCGCTGGCCGCCACCCAGAGCGCCGGCGTGCTCGGCCTTGACACCAGCGCGAACCAGCCGACCTGGCGGACCCCCGACGTCAACTGCGGGCTGCCGCTGCGGGACCTGCCGCGCTTCGACGCCGTCCTCACCGTGGC
Source organism: Pseudonocardiaceae bacterium (assembly GCA_035707525.1). Lineage (GTDB taxonomy): Bacteria > Actinomycetota > Actinomycetes > Mycobacteriales > Pseudonocardiaceae > DASSUA01. The sequence continues at coordinate 8,604 of DASSUA010000009.1, read as the reverse complement.
GGCGGACTCCGCGGGCGGCCTGGCCATGGCCGGCGGGGCGCGTGGCGTCTACCGCAGCCGCGACGGCCTGCGTTGGCAGGCCACGGCCAACCGGGAGACCACCGACGCGGTGACGATCCCGGACACCTGGCTGCTCTGCTCGGGCGAGCACCAGATCGAGGTGGTGGGGGGCTATGCGTCGGCAGACAATTGAGCGCCTGCTGCCGACCGCCTACCAGCGGGCGGCCGTCGAGGGCAGCGTGCTGGGCGCCCTGCTGGACGTCATGGAGGCGCTGCACGAGCCGGACGAGCAGCTGCTCGCCGGAGTCGACGCCCTGTTCTCGCCGTACACCGCGCCCGAGCGGTTCGTGCCGTTCCTGACCGGGTGGGTGACCCTCGACTACCTCGTGGGGGTGCCGCGGCCGGGCGGCGAGACCCGGCTGCCGCTGCCGACCGGCCGGGTGCGCGACCTGATCGCCAACGGTGCCGCGCTCGCCAAGCTGCGCGGCACGCCGATCGGCCTGCGCTGGTTCCTGCAGATCGCCACCGGGGCCACCACGTTCGTGATCGAGGAACCGCCGGCGCGGCCGTTCCACTTCATCGTCCGGGTGCCGCCGGAGGCCAGGGCATATCTGGGCGTGATCAACCGGATCGTCGAGATGGAGAAGCCCGCCGCCTCGACGTACGAGGTCGTCGCCGAGCCGTCGCCGACCGCGGGCAGCTGAAAGGGAAGGCAAGCCATGACGACGTCAGCACCGCCGTGGACGATCAGCTCGTCGGCGGAGCGGGTCGAGTTGGACGCGACCGGCAAGGCGCAGACCACCTTCACCGTGACCAACCACGGCCCGGTCGACCAGCGCCTCGTCATGGACGTCGTGCGCAGCGAGAACGCCGGCCGGATCAACGTGGTGGTCACCGAGCCCCAGCGGCTGGTGCCGCACGGCGGGTCGGTCACGTTCCTGGTCACGATCACCGCGCCGCCGGGCACGCCACCCGACCAGTGCTGGGTGGCCGGCCGGGCGTACTCGGCGGACACGGCCCCCGAGGAGAGCTCGGTGCTCTCCGACCGGGTCGCGTTCCAGATCAGGCCCAGCGAAGCTCCGCCACCGTGGTGGAAGAAGTGGTGGTGGGTGTTCGCGGTGGCCGCCCTGGTGGTCATCGTGCTGGTGGTGGTGCTCGTGGTCGCGCTCGGCGGCGACGAGCCGCCGCCGGGGCCTCCCGTGCACGCCAGCGGTGAGGTGATCGTGCCGGAGGGGCCGTTCGACTTCGACGAGCTCAACCGGCTCGACGTGCGCGGTGACCCGGCCTCCGATGTCGAGCTGTTCGGCGCGGCGATCGAGGCCGAGCGTTTCTTCCAGTCGGACAACGCCAGGGGCATGACCAGGCTCGGCCCGAGCAACGACCCGCGCCAGGCGTGCCTGGACGCCGAGCTGACGCCGCGCTTCGGCGTCAACCTCGGCGAGGTCAACGTCGGCGACGTCTTCTGCATCGAGACCGACCAGGGGCGGCTGTCGGTCGCGGAGGTCAGGAACAAGGTCTCGGCGAACGCCTCCTCGCTGACCCTGGCCGTCACCACCTTCGAATGACCGCGGAAGGGCAGGCATCGATGACCAGCCCGTGGACAGTCACGCCGGGCGGCCCGAGGATCGAGCTCGACTCGGCCGGCCGGGGCGAAATGACGTTCACGATCGACAACCATGGTCCGGTCGACCAGCGGCTGGTCTTCGACGTCGTGCCGGGCGAGGGCGCGGCGCGGACCTGGTTCAACGTCCCCGAGCCGCAGGTGCTGGTCCCGCACGGGCAGGCGGTGCGCGCGCAGCTCCAGGTCGCCGTGCCGCCGGGCACCCCGGCCGGGCCGCGCACGTGCGCCGGGCGGGCCTACTCCGCCGAGCGGGCGCCCGAGGAGAGCTCGGTCGTCAGCGACCCGGTCACCTTCGACGTCCGGCTCGTCCAGCGGGCGGTCCCGTGGTGGCGCAGATGGTGGTGGGCGCTCGCGGCCGGGGCGCTGCTGCTGATCGTGCTCGCCGTCGTGCTGATCCTCGTGCTCGGCGGTGACGACCCACCGACGGACAACCCGCCCGTCACCACCACGCCCACCGAGCCGACCGCGATCCGCAAGACCGGCGGCGCCCTGTTCAACCAGAACGAGACGATCGACCTCGACGACATCGTGGTCCCCGCCCCGGCGCGCACGGCCGACCTGCTGTACCGGCCGCTGCTGCCCAGCGACGGCTTCATCGTCGCCCAGAACGGCGCCACCCTGGCCAAGATCGGCCCGAGCGACCGGCCCGGCCGCGACTGCGCCCGCACGCCCCTGGGCACGGCCGAGGTGCAGGTCAGCACGTGGCAGGTCGGCGAGGTCCTGTGCGTGCGCACCAACGGCGGCCGGCTCGCCTTCGTGGTCCTGGACCAGAAGGTCTCGCTGCTTCGCCTGCCACCGCCACCTCCGCAGCTGCGGCTGTCCGCAACCGCCTTCGAATAAACCAGCACCGTCGACTAACCGGGGAGCAGATCAAATGACCAGCCCGTGGAGGATCAGCCCCGGCACCGACCGGATCGAGCTGAACGCCAGGCGCGAGGGCCAGGTCACGTTCACCGTGACCAACCCGGGCCCGGTCGACCAGCGCGCCGTGCTCGAGGTGCTGCCCGGGGACAACACCAGGGCCGACTGGTTCGTCGTCGACGAGCCGCGGCGGCTGATCAAGCACGGCGGCTCGGCGACGTTCCTGGTGCACATCAAGGCGCGCCCGGAGGCGGCGCCGGGCCCGGCCTGGCTGGCCGCCAGGGTGTACCCGGCCGAGGGCGCGCCCGAGGAGCACTCGACGGTGTCCGACCGGGTCGCGTTCGACATCACCGGAGCCGCCGCCAAGCGGATCAGCCCGCTGCTGTGGATCGTCCCGGTCGCCGTCCTGGCGCTCGTGGTGACCGGCGTGCTGGGCTGGCTGTTCCTGGGCGGCGAGGACCCCGTGCCGGTCCCGCCGACGACCACGACCACGACCACGGCCGCGCAGCCGGCACTGATGGTCGACCTGACCGGCCAGACCGAGGAGCAGGCCGGCGCGATCCTGACCGGGCTCGGCGCCGCCGTCGGTGGCGTCGCGCACCGGCACGACCCGCCGAACGCCGGCACGGTCCTGGAGCAGTCGGTGCCGCAGGGCAAGCAGCTGCAGCCGGGGGACACCGTCAACCTCGTGGTCGCCGTGGCGCTCGCCCCACCGGCGCTGCAGGCGCCGAGCAACGGCGCGACGTTCGCGGCCAGCCAGGGCATGCCGACCGTCTCGTGGCAGCCGGTGCCGGGCGCGGCCGGCTACCGGGTGCAGTTCGAGTCCGAGGTGTGCGCGTTCATCATCTTCGGCATCGCGCCGTGCATCTACAGCTCAGAGGGCAAGTGGGGCCCGCCGTACACCGACTACCACGCCCGCTCGTTCGTCGAGGCGACCACCAACTCGGCCAGCCCCGACTTCAAGCTGCGGATCCACGACGGCGTCCCGCGGGCCGGTCACAGCGGCGACGTGCGCTGGCAGGTGTTCGCGCTGGACGATTTCGGCAACGTGGGGCCGCCGAGCGGCTTCTTCACGTTCCACGTGGCATTGCGCAATCCCGACGAGTACGGCCCGCTCCCCAGCTGAGGCGGTTCGATGGACAACAAGCAGAAGGTCCTCATCGCGGTACTGGTCGCCGTCGTGGCGCTGTTCGTGGTCGCGATCGCGGTCCGCGGCGGATCCGGCGGCGAGGGGGACGCCAGCACCGTCAGCTCCGACCGGGACGGGCTGCTCGCGCGGCTCGGCGGCGATCCGGCGGCGGTACGGCCGGAGGAGATCGGCGGCGACTGCGGCCGGCAGGGCCCGCAGGTCGTCGTCAACGGCTCCTGTGACCTGCAGGTCGGGCCGAGCGAGCAGCGGATGCGCGTGGTCCGGCTGCGCACGGCGGCCGACATCGACGTCACCGCGCCGGCGCCGGAGGACGCGGACTTCGAGATCGAGAAGGAGCTGGCGGCCGGCGACGAGGTGGCTGTCGCCGTCGACTCCGGTGGCGCGTCGATCGAACTGGACTGCGGCTTCAACCAGCAGTGCACCCTCACCCTGCTCGGGAGCGAAACATGAGCGGCGAGCTGCGCAAACCCTTCTTCGTGGTGGCGATCGTCGCGATCGGGCTCGTGGTGCTCGTGGAGCTCGGCTCGACGCTGCTGATCGGCGGGGGCGACGCCAGCGCCGCGCTCGCCAGGCAGATCAACGATCTCGGTGTCAGCGCCCCGCGGGCCTCCGGCGAGGAGCCGCCCGGTCGCGGCGTCCCCTACCTCGTGCTCATCGACGTCATCCTGCTGTACACGGTGCTGCTGATGGGTGCGGCGCTGCTGCTGCCGGACCGGCTGCACGGGCGGGTGCAGGGCGTCACCACGCTGATCGGCTCGATCGTCCTGATCATCGTCGCGTTCATCATGGGGCTGATCGCATTCATCGAGCTGCTGATCATGGTGGCGCTGGCCACCGCAGCGCCGTTCGGGACGGTGGTGTACCTGGCGATCTGGGGCTTCTTCCCGCGCGGCGACGCGGCGGTCGTGCTGTCGCTGCTGATGTTCCTGAAGCTGGCGTTCTGCGTGTTCCTGGTGCTGGCCCACCAGCGGTTCCTGCAGAACAAGGGGCTCGTGCTGCTGGTGCTGACCTCGCTGGTGTGCAACATCATCGTGGCGTTCCTGCACGGCCTGGTGCCGATCATCCTGGTCAGCATCGTCGACGACATCGCGGCGATCATCTTCGCCATCCTGGCGATCATCTGGGCGATCGTGCTGCTGATCGGCTCGATCCCCGCCGTGGTGAAAGCGGTGCGCGTCACGGTCACGCAGTAGCGGCCGAGTAGAAGCCGTCGGGCACACTCGGGACCATGACCGGGACGCTGATCGCCGTGTGCGCCGTTGGCCGAACCAGGTACGACATCCGGAGTGACGGGGCAACCGGGATCGACAAGCGGCCGCTGTCGGGGGCGGTCGGCATCGACCGGCTCGGGGTGGCCGGCGACAAGCAGTACGAGGCCGGCCACGGCGGGGAGAACCAGGCCCTCTACGCCTACGACCGGGCCGAGGCGCAGCGGTGGGCGGCCGAGCTCGGGCGCGACATCCCGCCCGGGACGTTCGGCGAGAACTTCGCCGTCGCCGGCGTCCCGGTGACCGACGCCGTGATCGGCGAGCGGTGGCTGGTCGGCGACGACCCCGACACCGGCGTCCTGCTCGAGATCACGTCGCCGCGCACACCCTGCCGGACATTCCAGGCGTGGATGGCCGAGCCGCAGTGGGTCAAGCGGTTCACCGCCCGCGGCGACGTCGGTGCCTACCTGCGGGTGCTGCGGCCCGGCACGGTGCGCGCGGGCGACCGCATCGAGGTGCTCGAGCGGCCGGCGCACGGGGTGACCGCCCGCGAGGTGTTCAGGGCCAACGAAACCGATCCGGACCGGCTGCGCCGGCTGCTCGACGAGGGCGAGCGGCTGCACCCGAAGCTCGTCGTCAAGGTCAACAAGGCGCTGGAGCGGCTGGCCACCGCCCAGGACTTGTAGCGCTCGCCGTCGTCAGTGCGCTGTCCCCGAACGGAGCGCTGTCCCTGAATCAAACGCTGTGCCAGGATCGCGCCATGCCCGGCACCCTCATCACGGTCGCGCCCACCGGAGCCGAGCACGACAAGGCCGAGGTGCCCGACCTCCCGGTGACGATCGAGGAGCTGGTCGACACCGCGGTGGCGTGCGAGCGGGCGGGCGCGGCGATGATCCACGTCCACATCCGCGACGACGCGGCGAGACCGACGCTCGACCTCGGGCGGCTGCGGGCCACCGTCGCGGCGCTGCGCGAGCGGACGTCGCTGGTGGTGCAGCTGTCCACCGGCGGTGCCGTGACCGACCCGGAGAGCGAGCGCCTGGAGGTGCTCGACGCCCTGCCCGACTCGGCCTCCTGCACGATGGGCACGGTCAACTTCGGCGAGGACGTGTTCCTCAACCGCTGGGAGTTCATCGTCGAGCTGCACCGGCGCATGCAGGAGCGGCACATCGTGCCGGAGTACGAGATCTTCGACGTGGGCCACCTCTGGTCGCTGCGGCGGCTGCTCGACGAGCACGGGCCGCCCGCCGGCGGACACGTGCACGTCGACCTCGTCATGGGCGTGCCGGGCGGGATGCCGGGCGACGCCGAGACGCTCGTCGCCGCGATCAGGCTGCTGCCGCCCGGCGCCACGTTCTCGGCGACCGGCGTCGGCCGCACGAGCCTGCCGGTGATGTTCGCCTCGCTCGCCGCCGGCGGGCACCTGCGGGTCGGCATGGAGGACACGCTCTCGTTCGCCCGCGGCCAGCGGGTCACCGGCAACGCCCAGCTCGTCGAGCGGGCGGCGGAGCTGGCCACGATCGCGCAGCGGCCCCCGATGCCGCCCGACGAGGTGCGCTCTCTGCTCGGCGTCCGGGAGCCCGCGCTCGGGCTGGAGACCCGCTGAGCGCCCCGCTGGTGGAGGTCGTCCGCTCGGGCTTCCGCGAGGGCGTCCACCACGGTTCTGTCGTGCTGCTGGGCCCCGGTGGTGAGGTGGTGCACGCGGTCGGCGAGGTAGCCGCGCCGATGTTCCCGCGCTCGTCCAACAAGCCGCTGCAGGCCCTGGGCATGCTGCTGCACGGCCTGCAGCCGGCCGACGACGTCGAGCTGGCGCTCATCTGCGCCTCGCACAACGGCGAACCGGAGCACGTCGAGGTGGCGCAGCGCATCCTCGCCGGCTGCGGCCTGGACGAGACGGACCTGAGCTGCCCGGAGGCCCTGCCGCTGCACGAGCCGTCGGCGCGGTCCGTGCCGGCGCCGCGACGCATCCTGATGAACTGCTCTGGCAAGCACGCCGGCATGCTCGCCACCTGCGTGCGGGCCGGCTGGCCGACGCACGGCTACCCCGATCCCGAGCACCCGCTGCAACGCGCGATCGCCGCGACGCTCTCGGACGCGGCCGGCGAGCCGATCACGGCGACCGGGATCGACGGCTGCGGGGCGCCGCTGTTCGCATTGAGCCTGACCGGGCTCGCCAGGGCATTCGCGACGCTGACGACCGCGGCGGCCGGCACGGCGCAGCGGCGGGTGGCCGACGCCATGCGCGCCAACCCGTTCATGGTCGCGGGCACCGGCCGCGAGGACACCAGGCTGATGACCGCCGTTGCGGGCGTGATGTGCAAGGCGGGCGCCGAGGGCGTGCACGCGGCCGCGCTGCCGGACGGCCGGGCGGTCGCCCTGAAGATCGACGACGGGGCCAACCGCGCCCGGCTGCCGGTCATGGTCGGGGCGCTGCGGGCGCTCGGCGTGACCGAGGCCGGGCTGGCCGAGCTGGCCGAGGAGCCGGTTTTTGGAGGCGGGCGCGTGGTCGGCAGCGCCCGCCTCATCAAGGGCCTGTTCAATGGCGCCGGGTAGCTCCGGCGCCCGGAACCTCAGGCGCGGCGGCGGCGCAGCCGCAGCACCGCACGCACCAGGAAAGCGACCCCGCCGAGGCCGACGACGGCGGCGAGGGTCCAGGGCAGTGGTTCGCCGGTCGGCCCGTTGAGGCCGAGCGCACCCGCGGCGTACGCCGGGGAGAAGGCGACGAGAACGAACACCGCGGTCAGCGAGCCGATCGCGGCAAGTCGCGCGCAAGCGCGGACCATGACACCTCCGTACGTCGGACCTGCGCCGTTCATCTCATACAGACGACGCTCAAGGCCCTGATCGGTTGTCTTGGACAACCCCCGAACGAGCGGGAAGCCTGGCACATCGGGCGGGCCACAAAACCCGGTTCCGCCGCCGGCGCGCCGATTGCCCGCCGTCATGCGGCGAACGGCATCCCCCGATCGGTTTAGCTGAACCTCTCGAAAGCGGCGAGTTCCGACCAGAAATCGCGCAACCGCTGGTAGTGCTCGGCGACCCTGATCGTGCTCGCCTGCTCGAGGGCGTCGATGATCGCGCACACGTCGGCGGCCGAGCTGTCGTCGCGCAGCAGGTCGTCGTCCATGAGCTGGACGAGGCCGCCGTAGTCGAGCTCGACGACGGAGTCCGGGTGGAAATGGCCGAACCAGCGGTTGGTGTCGGCGAGCACCCTGGTCGGCCCGATGTCGCCGAGCGTGCCCTTCACGATCTTGTGCGCCCTGGTCGCCCGGCGGCGCGCCCCGTCCAGCGGGACCCGCCAGCTGACCCGCCTGGCCGGGTCGGGCCGGGGCACGTCGACCAGCTCGCGCTCGTCCTGCCGGACGAGGGCGAACCAGGGCAGCGGCACCGTCCAGGTCGACGAGACGACGTGCACGGCGTTCGACCCCAGCTCGCCGACGACGGTCTCGGCCCGGGAGCGCACGACCTCCGCGGCGGCCCTGGGACCGGCCGGCAGCGCCACCCGCACCAGCGGTGGCGACGCGGTCGCCAGGAACCCGACGAGCGCCGCCGCGGACCTGGTTCGCAGGTCGAGCGGGCAGACCAGCGGACCCTCCGCGTCGTTCGCGAGGCCCGCCACCTCGGCCGGGTCCAGGGTCAGCACATCGAGCGGCTCGGTGGACGGCCCATCGCCGTCGGCCGGGTCACCCGGCAGCATCCGGGGCGGCGCGGCGAGCTGTGCTCTAAGCCACACTTCCCGCTCCCGATCCCCTACTTCGCCGATG
>DASSUA010000008.1:0-2114 GCA_035707525.1 Pseudonocardiaceae bacterium | reverse complement strand
GACCATCGCGATGTCACGGTTCTTCGGCGCGACGTTGGTGACGTCGCGACCGCCGATGTACACCGCCCCCTCGTCCACCTCCTCGAGCCCGGCCAGCATGCGAAGCGCGGTCGACTTGCCCGAGCCCGACGGGCCGACGAGAACGAGAAACTCTCCGTCGGCGACGTCGAGATTGAGGCTGTCGACGGCGCGGACCGGCGGGTTTCCGGGGAACACCCGGGAGGCTTCGTTGAACGAGACTTCGGCCATCTGCTGACGCACCTTTCACCCGATGATCGGCGTCAGGCTATCCCGTGTCGCAGGTCACTCGCGAGTCCTACCGGCGAATTATGGGCCTCGGCGGGTGGGCTGACATCGAAGAATTGTCCGCCTGCTGACCACAATGGGCCCCGTGCTGCTTGCCGACGTGGTAGACACCTCCGCCGCGGTGGCCGCGACCCGGTCCCGCAAGGCCAAGATCGCCGCGCTCGCCGGGTTGCTGCGGCGCCTGGAACCCGGTGAGGTCGAGCCGGCCGTCGGTTTCCTGGCCGGCACGCCGAGGCAGCGCACCGGCGTCGGCTGGGCGAGCGTGTTCAACCTCGACGTGCCTGCGGCCGGCGCGGCCACGCTGACCGTGTCCGAGGTCGACCGGACGCTCTCGTCGCTGCAGGCGACGGGCGGCGCCGGCTCGGCGAACCGGCGGCGCGAGCTGCTCACCGCGATGTTCGCCAGGGCGACCGCGCCGGAGCAGGACTTCCTGCGCCGGCTGCTGGTCGGCGAGCTGCGGCAGGGCGCCCTGGAGGGCGTGCTCACCGACGCCGTCGCCGCGGCCGGCGAGGTGCCGGCGACCAGCGTGCGCCGCGCCCTCATGCTCTCCGGCGAGCTGGCCGCGACCGCGGCCGCGGCCCTGACCGGCGGGACGGCGGCGCTCGACGCGTTCCGGCTGCGCGTCGGCCGGGCGGTGCGCCCCATGCTGGCGACGCCCGCCGAGACGCTCGACGGCGCGCTGGCCGAGCTCGGGGAGTGCTCGGTCGAGCACAAGATGGACGGCGCCCGCATCCAGGTGCACCGCGACGGTGATGCCGTGCGGGTGTTCACCCGGACCCTGAACGAGATCACCGCCAGAGTGCCCGAGCTGGTCGAGGTGGTGCGGGCGCTGCCGTGCACGTCGGTCGTGCTGGACGGCGAGACGCTCGCGCTCACCGATGACGGCAGGCCGCGCCCGTTCGGCGAGACGATGTCGCGCTTCGGTTCGCAGTCCCCGCGGGCACAGCTGCTGCACCCGTACTTCTTCGACTGCCTGCACCTGGACGGCGACGACCTGCTCGACGAGCCGCTGGCCCGGCGGCTCGACGCGGTCGACCGGGTCGCCGCGCGGTACCGGATGCCCGGCATGGTCACCGCCGACCCGGCCGCCGCGGGCGCCGTGCTCGACCAGGCGATCGCCGCCGGCCACGAGGGCGTCGTGGTCAAGTCGCTGTCCTCGGCCTACGCCGCCGGGCGCCGCGGCCGCGCGTGGCAGAAGGTCAAGCGCGTGCACACCGTCGACCTCGTGGTGATCGGGGTCGAATGGGGCCACGGCCGCCGCCGCGGGTGGCTGTCGAACCTGCACCTTGGCGCCCGCGACCCGGACGGCGGCGCACCGATCATGGTCGGCAAGACCTTCAAGGGCATGACCGACGAGCTGCTCGCCTGGCAGACCCGCGAGCTGCAGGCCAGGCAGGTGCGCACCGACGCCTACGCCGTCTTCGTGCGGCCGGAGCTCGTCGTGGAGATCGAGCTCGACGGCGTCGTCCCGTCGCCGCGCTACCCGGGCGGGATCGCCCTGCGGTTCGCCAGGGTCGTGCGCTACCGCCCGGACAAGGATCCCGGCGAGGCCGACACGATCGACACCCTGCGCGCGATGCTCCCAGGGTGAGCGCGCCGCCGCCCCGCTCCGCAAACCCCGAAGGCGTGGCTCTTGTGAAGGGCCTCGTGCCTGGTAGCCGGTAACTGCAGACCCATGATCGCCGTTTGGGTGCCGGCAGCCGCGCTGAGCGCGGTTCATCGCACCAAAACGACGATCATGACCAGCACACCCCGGCGCCAACCCCCACACCATGCCGACGCACCGGGCCGCGAGCCGCAGCTCCACC
>DASSUA010000007.1:0-8361 GCA_035707525.1 Pseudonocardiaceae bacterium | reverse complement strand
GCGCAGGCAGTTGGCCTCGCCCAGCACGTCGCCGACCCGCCGGTACAGCGGCAGCGCCTGACCGAACAGCTCCCGCGCCCGGCCGTTGTCACTACGAGCCGCAGACAGCAGGCCGAGCGCAAAGGCGTTTGCGGCCTGGGTTGCCGTCGATGGGGACGCGTCGATGGCGTCCATCCCGAGCTGAACGTCGCCAAGCCCGGTGAATCGCTGGAACTCCAGCAGGCCGGGCACGACGTCGGCGAGGCCGGGCTCGATCGGTAGGCAGGCCCGGATGACTTCGACCAGGTTGGTGAACTCCGGAGTCAGCTCGGTGACGATGGCCGCCCCGTCGGCGCCGCCGACCCGCTGACAGCGCTGGATCAACATGATGACGGGCGCCAGAAACTGTCTCAGCAGGGTGGATGGCACCGGGTGATGGGCGAGCACATGCTGGCGGATCGGTGTCAAGCATCGCTGCCTGGCGCCGTCGTCATGCAGCAGCGCCCGGCCGGCCAGTTCGATCACGCCGGCGGCCAGGGACTCCGGCAGGTACATCGCCCATCGGCCGCGCGGCCAGCCGTCCGGAAGGTGCGCCGCCAGCGACAACGCCGCCCTTGCATCGTCGCTGAGCCGCTGCCATGACAGCTCGATGGACACCGGCAGGCTCGATGTCCGGTCCGGTCGCACGCCGCGTTGCAGCAAACTAGTTCGCTTGGCCCGCCACGCCAACAGCAGGGTGTCCAGGCTCGGTTCGGTGCGCGCCAGCGAACCGAGCAGTCTGATCGCCAGCGGCACCCCATCGGCCACCGCAACCAGGGCATTCAGATGCGGATCGCCGCGATGCCCGTCGCCGGCCGCAGCCACGAATACATCCTTCGCGGTATCGGGCCGCAACGGCCCCAACCCGACCTCTACCACACCGTCAATGGCAAAGGGCAGCGCCGCACCCCGATAACCGATCCCCAGCACGACGCAGCAGCCATCCGACCGCAACGTCGACACCAGTTCCGCAGCACCTTGGGCATCGCTGTCGGCGACCGTCTCGAAGTTGTCCAACACCAGCACACACGGAGCACCCCGCAAGAACGACACAACCCGGTTCCACAGGCGGTCACCAACAGCTACGCCAAGCACCTGGGCCAGCTTGTCCACCACTCCCCGAGCGGACTCGGCTCCGTCGCAAGACACCACGAAACGGCGCAACGAACCGAAGGCCGTCACGACCGCATCATCGGCGACAGCCCGGCCGAGCACGGTCGACTTCCCAATACCCGGTCCACCGAGCACCACTGCCGACCGGCCAGAAATCCACTCCGCCACCACCACGGCCACGTCGTCATCCCGCCCGAGGCACAGGGCAACCCTCGGTGGCGGCAATGGTTCGGCCGGTTCCGCAACTGGGGGAAGGACCAGTGAACCCCCAGAGCCGACCGCGATGCCACCCGTGCCGGCTACGACATTGCTGCCACCGGCCACGGTGGTGGCCGCCGGCGAAGCCGTCACGGAGACGGGATCTGCCGCGTCGCCCGTGCCGTCGGGTGATCCTTCCCGCATGAACAGAGCAACCGCAATGATCGCCGCGACGGTAGAAAACGCAAAGAATGCGGCCGTCGTCCACAAGGGATGACGATCAAGAAGACCCGGCCACGGCAGATGGTTTCCCACCACACCACCGACTGCAGCGGCCAACGCCGCAAATCCCACTACCACCGCAGTCAAGCGCCGCTGACGCACCCAGCACACGATACGGACGCTGCACCTGATGCGATGAAGGAGCTGAGGGTGGGGCCCCGCTCCGCGGGAGTTGGTGCGGCATCGGGCCAAGCTGGTGGGCCTGCGGCCGGGATGACCCCCAGACACCACGAGTCCGACACCAAGATCCGCTGCGGCCGGATCACCAAACAAGGCTCCAGGCTGGTCCGCTGGGCCGCGGTGGAATCGGTCCAGCGGCTACCCGCCGCGGCACCGATATCGGCGCCCTGGCCGCCGGGTGGTGGCGATGGTTGCTGAGGTCGGCGACGAGTACGTCACGGAGTTCGCGGCGGTCACGGCGGTGGCCGGCAAGCTCGGGATCGGTTCGGCGGAGACATTGCGGAAGTGGGTACGTCAGGCCGAGGTCGATGCCGGTGTGCGGCCGGGTGTTTCGAGCGCGGAGCCCGAGGAGATCCGGCAGTTGAAGCGGAAGGTCAACCAACCGAAGAGGTCTCCAAGATCACCGGAGGCGCACCGAGGGCAGTGAACGCCGGCTCGGCCGAAGCCGCGGGCTGCGGCTGGCTGCGGCAGCCCGGCCATTCCCAGGACGAGAACCAGCATCGCGGCGAGCCGGCGCATGACTGCCCCTTATTACGGAAGGATGTTCGTGGTGGTGATCGTCAACCGGTAGAGGCTGGCGTTCGAGAGGGTGTCGAAGTATTCGACGGTGAGCCGGGCCGGACTGACCGTGGCGTCCACGTCGAAGATCGCGTACACCTTGTGCGTGTCGGACTTGTAGAGGACGTCCGGGCCGGTGGTCGCCGGCATCTGGCGGTTGCTGACGAAGATCGGCGTCGGCATGAACTCGTAGAACGTGTACGGGGAAACGCTCGTCCGGAACGTTCCCGCCCAGTGCTGGTCACCGGAAATGAGCACGACACCGCGGATGGCGTTGTCCCGGATGAAGTTGAACAGCTCGGAGCGCTCGGTGGTGAAGCCGCGCCACGAGTCGCTTCCGGTGGTGCCGTAGTTGTTCCACGGGACGCTGGAGACCAGGAACTTGAACGGCGCGGTCGAACTCGTCAGCCACGCCTTGAGGTCGGCCTTCTGGGTGGTGCCGAGCATGGTCTTGCTCGAGTTGTCCGTCGCCGAATTGGGACTGCGATGGGTGCGGGTGTCCATCACGTAGAAGTCGGCCGGACCGGACCGGTAGGTGAAGTACGTCGTCCCGGCCACCCGCGGCGGCGGGTTGTGGCTGCCCTGGTAGGCGTCGTAGGCGGGCCTCGCCTGAGCGTAGAGGCCGGCCTGGCCGGAGCTCCAGTCGTTGCTGATCTCGTGGTCGTCCCACATCATCAGGCTCGGCACGCCGGACAGGAACTCCCGGAAGAACGCCTCGCCCCACTGGTCGCGGTACTTCGCGTTGTACTGCGCCGTGGTGGTCGCCGCCGGTGCGGCGTCGGCGTACAGGTTGTCCCCGCCGAAGAGGAAGAAGTCCGGGTTCTTCGACGCGACGTTGGCGTACCCGGCGTACGGCGGGTTGGCGATGTCGGCGCCGTAGCCGAACCGGACCCGGCCGGTGCTCGACGGCGCCGCCGCGGTGCGGAACGTGCCGGTGGCCAGCGGATCGGCCGTGCAGTCCATCGCGAGCCGGTACTCGTAGCTCGTCGCGGGCGCCAGCCCGGTCACGGTGACCACCGCGATGTGGTCCAGCGCCGCGTTGAACGTCGCGGTGGCCGCGGCCGTGGTCCAGCCCGTCGTGCCGGCGACCCGGTACTGCACCCGCAGGGTGCCCGGCCGGGCGCCGCGGGCCCAGATCCGCGCGGTCGTGTCGGTGACCGCGCCGGTGAGCGGGCCCATCGACACCGCGCCGGACAGGCCGGAGACCACCGTCACCACGCCGGCCGCGGGCTGCCCGGGGATGGCCTCGCCCGGCGTGCCGACCACGAGTTCGGGCCGGCCGTCGCCGGTCACGTCACCGCTGGCGAGCGCCGCGCCGAACCGGTCGCCGGCCTCGTCGCCGGAACCCACCTCGGGCTGGCTGAACCGGCGGGCCCGCTCGACCCAGCGCGGGCCGCCGCCGAACAGGTTCACCGCGCCCGCCCGCGGGCCGGCGCCGAGCCGGTCCGACGGGGCGCCGACGAGCAGGTCGGCGAACCCGTCCCGGTCGGTGTCGGCCGAGCCGAGCGCGCCGCCGAAGCCGTCGCCGGCCTCGGTCGTGCCGCCGCCGGCGGCCTGGGTCAGGTAGTACCCGGTGGGCGCCGCCCCGGCCACGCCGCGGAACACGTAGACCGTCCCGCCGGCCGGGTTGCTGTTCGGCGCCTCGTTCGGCGCGCCGACGGCGATGTCGGCGATCCGGTCGCCGTTGTAGTCGGCGACCTCGAGGGTCGCGCCGAAGTTGTCGCCGGCCTCGGTGTTGCCGCCGGCGTTGGCCTGGGTGCGGGTGTACCCGGAGCCCGGCCCGCCGGCGCCGCCGGGCAGCACGGAGAAGGCCCCGCCGGCCGGGTCCGCCCCGGGCGCCTCGCCCGGCGCGCCGGCCACCAGGTCCGCGATGCCGTCCCCGCTGACGTCGCCGGCCGCCACGGACTGGCCGAACCGGTCGCCGGACTCGGTGCTGCCGGCTGCGTTCTCCTGGGTCCGGTAGCCGCCCGCGACCACGCCGCTCGACGAGCCGTTGAGCAGGTAGACGACGCCGCCGGCCGGGCTGGAGCCCGGCGCCTCACCGGGCGTTCCGACCGCAAGGTCGGGGTAGGTGTCGTTGTTGAAATCGCCCACCGCGAGCGAGGTGCCGAACCTGTCGCCGGCCTCGTCGGCGCCCGGCGACTGGTCCTTGACGGTGCCCGAGACCAGGCCCGACGGCGTGCCGGCGAACACCACAACGGCGCCGGACCCGGCCGCCGTGCCGATCGCCTCGCCCGGCGCGCCGACCGCCAGGTCGGCCCGCCCGTCCCGGTTGAAGTCACCGGCCGCCAGGGAACCACCGAACGCATCCCCGCTCTCGTTGGACGCGGCGGCCTGCGACTGGGTCAGCCTGATCCCGGAGCCGATCCCGGTCGCGGAGCCCGGGAACACGTACACCGCGCCGGAGCGGACCCCGCCGACGGCGTCGTTGGGCGCGCCCACGGCCACGTCGCCGAAGCCGTCGCCGTTGAAATCGCCGACCGCGGCGGTGCCGCCGAAGTTGTCACCGGCGTCGTTGACCCCGCCGGCGTTGGCCGCCGATACCAGCCAGCGCCCGAACACGTCCGGCGTTACGCAGTCGATGGCCGGACCGGAACCGGCGCTCGGCGCCGGCAGCACCAACGCCAGTGGCATAACGACCGTACTCGCCGCCACAGTCAGCCAACGTCGTCTCATCGAAAAGGTCCTCCAGCCGGCTCAGTATTGGTAGAACCCGTCATTGCGGGCCCAGTTGACGCTGGTCGGGTGCTGGTAGTCGTCGGTGTTGCAGGGCGCCGGCAAGGACTGCGCGGTGCACGTGGAGTTCGCCGCGTACCAGTTGCCGCCGCCTCGCCGGGAGCCGACGTTGGAACCGAACGGGTTGTTGTTGGTGTAGTAGTTCGTGGTCGCCGCGCTCCACCCGCCGGACGCGTTGTAACCGGTGCGCCGGGTGGCGAAGTAGCCGGTGCCGACGCACGGGCTCGTGCAGGAGCCGATGAACCGGTTGCCGTCGATGGTGTTGTGCTGTGACGGCGTGCCCGTGCGCCAGCTGGCGAGCAGGAAGGAGACCAGGCCGTTCCCGCCGCCGGGCAGGTCGGTGTACTTCGCCGCGCCATTGGCGTTGAAGAAGCGGTTCGGGTCGCCACCGCGGCTCTGGATGGTCCGGGTGTTGGAGTTGTGCACCGTGTTGCGAACGATGGTCGACTCGCGGATGTTGACCAGCGCCGCCGAGGCGCTCGCCGTGCAGTAGTAGACGGCGCCGGGCACCGGATACCCGGGTGTGTGAATGTCGTTGCCCTCGATGTGGAAGCGTTCGGCGTCGACCAGGTCGAGGTTGTTGCCGCAGTTCTCGTAGAGCCGCGAGTTGAGTATTCGCGCCCCGGCGCGGTTACCGGCCGAGTAGATGGCGGCGCCGGGAATGCCGTTCTCGCAGTCGCGCCCGTTGCGGTAGAGCGAGCTGGCGTCGATCACGCCGAACCCGCCGGGCCGGCCGAGCGCCGGGTCCGTGCCCATGAACGTGACGCCGTCGCACCGGTTGTCGTGGACCTGCGAGGCCACCAGGCTGTTGACGTACGAGGCGCCGTTGAACGGCCCGAAGATGAGGCCGTAGAAATTGCCGAAGACGTCGACCCGGTTCATCCGGTTGCCGGCGCAGGAGTTGCACAGCAGGTAGATGCCGGTCGTCTCCGGCGCCCCGGTGACGGCCGCGTCCTCGATCAGGTTGCCGCCGGTGCCGGCCCCCTCGAACATCACCACCGCGGAGCAGCAGCCGAGCGCGAGCAGGTTGCGGGCGTCGAGCCGGACCCGGGTGACGCTCGCGTTCGAGCCGGTGAACCGGACCAGGCGCGTCGCTCCGGTCGGGTTGGCGACGAGCTGGATCGTCGGGATCCCGGCCGGGTTGCCGGCCAGGTGCGCCCCGTCCGGCACGACGATGCCGCCGTCCACCGGGTAGGTGCCCGGCGTGAGCACGGCCCGGCGGCCGACGCCGGTCAGGCAGTCGTTGATCGACCGGAGATTGGTGGCCGGATCCGTCGACGGCACCAGGGCGGCGCAGTCCACGGCGGCGGTGGCGGTGTGCGGCATGACCGGCAGGGCGCCGAGCGCGAGGAGCGCCGCCGCGAGCAGGCGGATCATCTTCAGGCTCCTAGTTCGACTAGTTCGAGTTGCCGAAACGGAAGGGCGGGTACGAGGCGTGCACGCGGCGTTGCCGTAGCCGTAGACCGTCGCCTCGACGAAGTACAGGTACTTGCGGTCGGTGCGGTTGTGGCCCAGTGCCCGCCGGTGGCCTGAGCGCTCTTGGTGACCATGTCCTCGACCTCGGCGGCGTCGGGCGCGACCTGGATGGCGGGCCGCACCGGGGCGGTCCACGGCCGCCGCACGTCCATCCCGGGCGGCGCCGCGCCGGACCCGGGTCCGGCACTGGCCTGGCCGAGCGCGGCGACCAGCATCGCCACGGCCGTGATCGCGGTCAGACGCGCGAGCATCGCTCACCTCCGGGCTTGTTCTCGACCAAGACACGGATGCGGGGCTCGGCCATCATCGAGGGCATGCATTGAAAAAACATTGAGGGCGCCAGAGTTGGTGAACCGGTAACAAGCGCTACCTCGGTTGGCGTTGGAGCTCGCGTAGATCTCGAAGCGCCCGCTGGCGCTGTTGCGGCAGGTGCAGTCGCTGCCAGAGCCGCACCGCCTCGGCCAGGTCCGCCGCCGCCCGGTCGGGACGGCCGGTCAACCGCCGCACCTGGGCGAGCGCGTTCAGGCACAGCGCCTGCCCGTACCTCTCGTCGTGACCGGTCATCGTCCGCAGGCAGTCGTGCAGCAACGACTCCGCCTCGGCGAGCTGACCCTGCCGCATTCGCACCTCGGCCAACTCATGGATCGAGTACGCCGCGCGGATCACGTTGCCCGCCGCGGTCAGGGCGTCGTGTGCCTCGCGCAGGAACGCGGCGGCCCGGTCGAGGTTGCCGGCGCGGCGGTGGACGATGCCCAGGCCGCGCAGGATGAGCCCCCGACCGGTGGCGAACCCGTGCCGGTCGGCCAGGTCGAGGGCGTGCCGCAGGCAGCCGACCGCCTCGTCGAGGCGGCCTTCGTCGCGGCGCACATTGCCGAGCTCGAACCAGGCGTGGGCCATCCCGAGCGGGTAGGCGAACGCCGACGCGAGGTCGACCGACCGCGCGGCGCACCTCGCGGCGAGCTCCAGCCGGCCAAGGATCCGGTGGCAGGCCGCCGCACTGGCCTCGCAGTTCACCGCGCCGGCCGGGGCCCGGGCGTCCAGGAACAGCGTCCGGGCCCGCTCCAGGTGCACCAGGGCCGTCGCGTAGCTGTCCCTGGACATGTCCAGGTAGCCGAGGCCCTCGGTCATCGCGGCGAGGCCGACCGCGTCGCCGGCCTCTTCGACGGCGGGGATCACCGCGGCCAGCGCGCGGCGCCAGTCGTCGTGGTGGCCGTGCGCGCCGAGGAACTCGTACAGGCAGCCGGTCAGCCGCCAGGCGGTCGTCACGTCGGGCAGCCGGGCGGCCTGCTCGATCATCGCGATCAGGCACCCGCGCTCGGCCTGCAGCCAGGCGACGGGATCGGCCGGCGGCCGCGCCTGGGTGACACAGCCGTGGACCGCCACGAACGCGTTCTCGGCCGAGTGGGCCGCGATCGACTCCACGGTGGCCAGCCAGCGCCGCCCCACCCGGGCGATCGCCTCCGTGCGGGTGGCCTCGGGCTCCTCGGTCAGCACGCGTTCCCGGCCGTAGATCCGGACCAGGTCGTGCAGCGTGAAGCGAACCTGGCCGGCGCCGTCGGTCCCGGTCACGTCCACGAGGCTGGCCGCGACCAGCTCATCCAGCGCCGGCGTCGCCTCGGCCGCTCCGGCGTCGAGCAGCGCGGCCAGCACCGGCGTGGTGAAGTCCGGCGCGTCGACCAGCGACAGCCGGCGAAGCGACCGCCGTGCCCGGTCGCCGAGGCGGGTGTAGCTGCTCGCGAGGCTGGCCCGGACGTCGATCTCGCCCAGGTGCAGCAGGTCCAGGCGGCGCCGCTCGTCGGC
>DASSUA010000006.1:0-2485 GCA_035707525.1 Pseudonocardiaceae bacterium | reverse complement strand
CCTGGGTGTACGCCACGACGCTCGGCCCGGTGCTCGGAACGGCCGGCACGCTGCGCCTGCAGCGGGTGCCCCAGGGTGCCAGCGCGGACTTCACGATCTACCTCGCCACGGCCGAGACAGCGCGGCAGATGTGCGCCGCCGGCGGGGTGGACATCCGCATCGGCGGAGTGCCGTACACCTCCTGCCGTACGCCCGGCCGGGTGATCCTCAACCTGACCCGCTGGATGAGCTCGGTGCCGGAACTCGTGAGCCAGGGCGTGCCGCTGGAGGTCTACCGGCAGTACGTGATCAACCACGAGGTCGGGCACCAGCTTGGCTACAACCACGAGCGCTGCCCCGGGTTGGGGCGTGCGGCCCCGGTGATGCAGACCCAGACGCTGGGCTTGCGCGGGTGCACCGCCAACCCGTGGCCGTATCTGGGCGGGCGCCGCTACGCCGGCCCCCCGGTCTGACCGCCGCGCCGTGTCTAGTACGAGGGCAGGGATGGGTCGATCTGGTTAACCCAGGCGACCACGCCACCCTGTACGTGCACAGCGTCCCGGAAGCCGGCCGCCTTGAGTGCCGCCAGCGCCTCGGCGGACCGGCCGCCTACCTTGCAGTGCAGCACGATCTGGCGGTCCTGCGGCAGGCGGGCCAGCGCCTCGCCGGACATGATCTCGCCCTTGGGGATCAGCACCGAGTCCGGGATGCGCACGATCTCGTACTCGGCCGGCTCGCGTACGTCCACCAGCAGGAAGTCCTTGCCGGCCGCGCGCCACTCGGCCAGCTCCTGCACGGTGATCGTGGAGTCGGCCGCGGCGGCCATCGCGTCCTCCGAGACGGCACCGCAGAAGTCGTCGTAGTCGACCAGCTCGGTGACGGTCGGGTTCTCCCCGCACACCGCACAGTTGGCGTCCTTGCGGACCTTGATCGTGCGGTACGCCATCTCCAGCGCGTCGTAGACCATCAGCCGGCCGACCAGCGGCTCACCGACGCCGGTGAGCAGCTTGACGGCCTCGGTCACCTGGATCGCGCCGATCGACGCGCAGAGCACGCCGAGCACGCCTCCCTCGGCGCACGAGGGCACCATGCCCGGCGGTGGGGGCTCCGGGTAGAGGCAGCGGTAGCACGGGCCGTGCTCGGCCCAGAAAACGCTCGCCTGCCCGTCGAACCGGAAGATCGACCCCCACACGTACGGCTTGCCCAGCAGCACGCACGCGTCGTTGACCAGGTAACGCGTGGCGAAGTTGTCGGTGCCGTCGACGATCAGGTCGTAGCGGCCGAAGATGTCGAAGACGTTCTCCCGGTCCAGCGCGGCCTGGTGGACGACCATGTTCACGTACGGGTTGATCTCGCGGATCGAGGCGACGGCCGACTGCGTCTTCGGCCGGCCGATGTCCGAGACGCCGTGGATGATCTGGCGCTGCAGGTTGGACTCGTCCACCACATCGAAGTCGATCACGCCGAGGGTGCCGACGCCGGCCGCGGCGAGGTACATCAATGCCGGCGAGCCGAGACCACCGGCGCCGACGCAGAGCACCCGGGCGTTCTTCAGCCGCTTCTGCCCGGCGGTGGCGACCTCCGGGATGATCAGGTGACGAGAGTAGCGGCGGATCTCGTCAACGGACAGCTCCGCGGCGGGCTCGACGAGCGGTGGCAGCGACACGATCAGCTCCTAGGCGTGGGACAGTCCTGCCATTGTTGCGCGCCGGCCCCGGTCGCCGCATCGGCATGCGGGCACAGCTGTGGCTGACCTACCGAGGGCCGGTGGCGACCGTCGTGGGTAACCTACCGCCGTGGTCGACATCGACGCTGCCATGGGATTCGTGGTCGCCAAGGGGGATGTGGTGGACCGCGCCCGGCTCGCCTGGCTGCGCGCGGGGATCACGCCGGACGAGGAGGTGCTCGCCAACGCCGAGATCGGGCAGACGCCGGAGGGCGGCTGGCCGGCCTTCTGGGCTGGTCACGTGGCCTCGGTCGACGCCACCTGCTTCCGCCTGGCCGAGCTGGACGACCTCGGCGCGGTGAGCCGCCCGGCCGCGCGCCGTGCGATGGACTGGCTGGCCGCACACCAGGGCCCGGACGGCATGTGGGAAGAGGACCCGGTGCTGGCCGATGTCGCCCCACCGTGGGCTAAGCCCGGCGACCCGGAGGCGCGCGTCTACCTGACCGCCAACGCGGCCTTCTGGCTGACCGTGAACGGGCTGGGCGCCCGTGCCGCCGGGCCGCTGGACGCCCGGGTCGGCGGGGTGTATGCGGGAGTCGTCGCCAAGGCCGCCCAGGCCATCGCGGACACTCTCCGGGCCGACGGCACCTGGCCGTCGTTCCTGGTCACCGGCTGGCTGGGCGCAGCCGTGCTGCACCGGCAGGAGATGTTCTACGAGGCCGCGCGGATGCAGGCGGTGCTTGCCGAGCGGCTGCCCAGGATGAGCCCGGCGGACGCGGCCTGGCTCGCCGCGGCGCTGCGCCGGGTGGGCATCTCCGCCGACGACCGCCTGCTCGCCGC
>DASSUA010000005.1:0-18372 GCA_035707525.1 Pseudonocardiaceae bacterium | reverse complement strand
TTCCTCCAGCGGTAGCTCAAGGTCGAAGACCTTGCCGGGATCGATCTGCCGGGTCCAGATGCGCTCGATCAGGTCGGGCAGGAAACGGCGCACCGGCGCCGGGCCGCCGTGCAGGTGCACGTGGGAGAAGAACAGCTCCATGCCGGGCAGCGCGACATCGTGGGTGACACCGACGTAGCCGACGTGACCGCCGGCCCGGGTGGCCCGGATGGCCTGCATCATCGCCTGCTGGGTGCCGACGGCCTCGATGACCGAGTGCGCGCCGAGCCCGCCGGTGAGGTCCTTGATCCGGGCCACGCCCTCGTCGCCGCGCTCGGTCACGATGTCGGTGGCGCCGAACTCGAGAGCGAGCCGCTGCCGGGGCTCGTGCCGGCTCATCGCGATGATCCGCTCGGCCCCCAGCTGCCGGGCGGCCAGCACCGTGAGCAGGCCGACCGCTCCGTCCCCCACGACGGCGACCGTCTTGCCCGGCCCGACCTCGGCCGCGACGGCGCCGAACCAACCGGTACCGAGCACGTCCGACGCCGTCAGCAGGCTCGGGACCAGCTCGTCGGCCGGCAGGTCCGGGGTCGCCACGAGCGTGCCGTCGGCCAGCGGAACGCGTAGCCACTCGGCCTGGGCGCCGAGGGCGCCGACGGGTTCCCGCGCAACGCAGCCGGTCTGGTAGCCGGCGAGGCAGATCTCGCAGGTGTTGTCGCTGGCGAAGAAGCTGCCGACGACGAACTGCCCCGGCGCCAGGGTGCGGACGTCGTCGCCGACCTCCTCGACGATGCCGACGTACTCGTGCCCCATCGGCGCCGGCTCGTCGACCGCGTCGACGCCGCGGTAGAGCCACAGGTCCGAGCCGCACACGCAGGCGGCGGTCACGCGGATGACCGCGTCGGTGGGCCGCTCGATCCTCGGGTCCGTGCGCTGCTCCACCCGGATGTCGCCGGGTGCGTACAACACTGCTCCTCGCATAGCGGGCAACCTACAACCGGTGTTGCGGTTCCGCTCGGAAGGCGAAACAGGCCGCAACGGAGCGGGCGGCCGTCGCTGGGGTCGCCCGCTCCGTTCGGTTGACGCTCAGGCGGGGCCTTCGGTGACGGCCTTGAGCGCGTCGGCGATGCCGCTGCCGAAGAAGCCGTTGTAGCCGGCAT
The DNA here is from genome assembly GCA_035707525.1 of Pseudonocardiaceae bacterium. Classification (GTDB taxonomy): domain Bacteria; phylum Actinomycetota; class Actinomycetes; order Mycobacteriales; family Pseudonocardiaceae; genus DASSUA01. The sequence continues at coordinate 17,233 of DASSUA010000005.1, read as the reverse complement.
TGCCGTTGCAGCTCGCGGTCTGCGGCAACCCGGTCGGCGGGTAGGTCACGGTCCGCGGTTGCGGGCACGGCCGGTTGTTCGCGGTCTGCTGCAGGTGGGCCTCCACGGCGCTGGGCGCCAGGTGCGAGCTGCTGGTTCCATGTTGGGAGATGATCAGCGCGGCGACGCCGGCGGCGTTGGGGGTGGCCATCGACGTGCCCTGCACCCAGGCGTACGTGCCACAGGCCGTTGGCGTGCAGTCCTGTTCGAGCAGCGTGGGTACCACGCCGCCGAAGTTCTCCACGGCCCAGGCGCCGATTGCGCGGCCACCGCCCCGGTAGAGCGTGGACGGCGGGAGCTGGGTGATCCGGTCGCCGCCGGGCGCGCTCACGTCGGCCTTACCGACGCCGTAGTTGCTGTAGTAGGACTTCTGGTTGAAGTAGCCGGTCGCGGATACCCCGACCACGCCCGGCACCTCACCGGGCACCTCGATGAAATCACGCATGAACGCGCCGTCGCTGAGGTCGAAGTTGTTGTTGCCGAGGGCGGCGATCGGGGTCACGCCATTTGCCCGGGCGAACTCGACGGCCCGCTGCACGGTGATGTGCAACGCCTGGAAGTCGGTGTGGTTGAGAAAACCGCCGAGACTCATCGAGGCGACGTCGAACCCGTTGGCGCCGGCGTAGATGAGCGCCTCGGCGAGGTCGAGGAAACTGCCGCTGCCGAAGTCATTGAGCACCTTCAGCGCCACCAGCCTGACGTTCGGTGCGACGCCGGATACGCCGACGGTGTTGATCGGGGCACCGGCCGCGCTCAGGCACCACGAGCCGTGCCCGTGCCGGTCGTCCCAGGCCGACGGGCTGGGGTCGCCGCCGGGGGCGTTCGCGCCGACGAACGAGCGGCTGCGCGCGAAGTCGAGGTTGGGAGCGAGGTCGGGGTGCGCCGCCGGCAACACGTCGGCGCCGGTGTCGAGCACGGCCACGACGACGTCCGCGCGGCCCCGCTGCACGGCGTACGAGCCGGTCGCGGACGCGTTCATCCGCATCTTGTCCCACTGCTGGTTGTACAGGTTGTCGAAGCCGGGCTGCGGATCGGAACCGGGCGGCTCGGCGGGGCCGTTGGGCTCCTCGACCGGCGGCTGCGCCGGCGGCGGCAACGCGGTCGCGCCGTCCTCGGGGATGAGCTGGAAGTTCAGGTCCGCGCTGACCGCCCGGACTCCCGGTGTGGCGGCCATCCGGGACGCGAACGTGCTGTCGGTCGACTCGACACGGACGGCGCCGATCTGTGCGATTCGCTCGGTGATGGTGCCGCCCGCATTCGCGACCAGCGTGTCGACGCCGGCCGGTAGTTCATTCGTGTTGAACACGACCGCCCAGCGGCCGGTCTCGCTGGTGGCGTTGGCCACGGACGCGGTCGTGGTCGCGGTGCTGACACCGGCGACCAGGAGCACCATCACGGTTGACGTGAGGGTTCGACGAATCAAGCCATTGTTACGGCACATTGTCTCTCCAGGATTGGCGAGAGCCCAGGACGTCGGGCATCGGCGGAATGCCCACGGGTCAGTCAGGAATTCACGTTCTCCTCGTGCGATCGCTTCGATGCTTCGGGACCCGCGCCGCCGATGGTCACCGGGCCGAGTTCGCGTACGCCGGTGCCGCCGCCTTCGTTCACATTGATCTTGAATTTCCCGGCGCTGGGCCGGCGTGATCGTTCTCATGGCTGATTCTGTAGCGGCTGCGTGACGGGGGGTGAGGCAGGGGTGAGGCCCGCTCGGGTCGAGGGTGCGGCGCCTCTTTCATGATCGGGAAATTGAAGCGACGGTCCTGGCTGGAATCCGGCTGACACGGCGGGGTGGATTTGCGACGCTATGAGCCCGGGCCGGCGGGCGGCGGATTTACTGTTGGACTTCGGGGTTGCCGGGGGCGATATGGATACGTCTGGCGAGGTCAAGGACCAGGTCGTAGAGCTGCGCGTGCACGGTGTGAGCGGTACGCCACCGGACGCGATCTTGGGGAATTCGGCGTTTCGCCAGGTCGCCGGCGACGATTCGGCTCGGGTGTTTCGGCGGGCTACGCCAGTGGGCACACTTCCAGGGGATGGCGTGGAGCCAAGGACCCGGGTACTGGAGGCTTTCCATTGGGGCCGGTTCACGACGGGTTCCGGAAGCCGGGCGCTGTGGCTGTTGCTGGCCCCGTTCGCGGTGCTCAACCTGGCTCGGTACGCGGTGCTTTTTTCGGCCGGCCGGCCGTTTCGGGACCGGGCGGCGGATGCCGTGCTGCGGCTGCTCGGAGTGGCGCTGACGGTCACGCTGGTGGTCAACGTGGCGTACGTGGCGTGGGACCTGCTCGTGCGGCAGTGCGCGGCGGCGGGACGCGACGGGCTCTGTGTGACGCAGAACCGCTGGTTGTCCTGGCTGGCGGGCTGGCCGTTCGGCCTGCAGCTGCTGGTGGGCGCGCTGGCGCCGGCGGCGACGCTCGGCATGCTGTGGTGGTTCGGGCGCCAGGTCTTCCTGTACAACCCGCCGGGTAAGCCGGTCACCTGGCGCGAGCCCACCGGTTCGTTCGATGACCAGGCGTTCTGGTACACCTCGCCGAAGGCGCCGATGCTGCGGGCGCTGCACCTGGCCGCCGCGTTCGGCGTGGTGGGCATGCTCTGCGTGGCCATGCTGTGGTCGCCGGCGCAACCGGCCCGGTCCCAGCAGGTGTTCGACTGGGTGCTGCTCGTCGGTTCCGGGTTGCTGGTCGCGGTCGCCCTCGTCCTGATCGCGATCGGCCCGGATGTCGCTGACGATGATGATGGGCTGCCGGTGGACGAGCGCGGCCGCGACCCGGTTCGGGTGCCCCGGTGGGCGTCGGCCCTGCGCCGGCTGGCGCTCGCCGTCGCCGTCGTGGCGCTGGGCTGGACGGTGTGGCAGCGCTGGTCGGCCACGCCCGAACTCGGGCGAAGCCTCGGCGGTTTCGAGGTGGCGGCCAACCTCACGGCGGTCGCCGTCGCCGTCCTGCTGCTGCTCCTGGCACTGGTGTGCTGGCGGCAGCGGCACGGCAGCAAGTTCCTGAACCGCGTCAACGTGCCCGAGGCGTTCCGCCCGTTCTGGGGCGGGTTCGGGGCGTGGATGCTGGCGGCCGTCGCGTGCCTGCTCGGCAACGGCTTCGCCGCCGCCACCACGTTCCAGGTCGCCACCCTGCTCGGCCGGCCCGTCCCGCGGGGCGAGCAGGCGCTGGGCGGCGAGCAGGACATCGAGGTGGCGGGAAGCTACTGGACCACGGCCGTCGGCTGGGCGCTGCTCGTTGCGTGCCTGCTGCTCCTGGCCGCCGTGGGCGCGGTCCTCGCCATCCGCGCGACCCGGTCGCACGGCGGCCCCGAACTGCTCGACATCGTCAAGGAGGACTACGCCGACGCGGGCACGCCGCCACCGCGCGGCCTGCACCGGATCGCGCGGCGCTGGCGGACCTGCCGGCTGAGGTACCGGTACCACTGGGCACTGGGAACGCTGGCGGTCGCGGGCGGGCTGCTTCTCGGTGCGGTGGGGGTCCTGTCGCTGCTGCGGCTCGTGCTGGTGGACTGGCGCAGCGGCGACCCTGTCACGACGCTGGCGACCTCGACGCTTGGCGGCTTCGGCGCGCTGGTCGTCACCGGGCTTGCCGGTCTGCTTCTGCTGCTCGGCCTGCGGAGCTGGCGAAGCCCTTCGTGGCGGACCGGCGTCGGCATCCTGTGGGACCTGCTGTCGTTCTGGCCGCGGCTGGCCCACCCGATCTGCCCGCCGCCCTACGGCGGTCGCACGGTGCTCGGCGTCGCCGACCGCGCCCGCCAGCTGCTGGTGGAGCAGGAGGCCGCCGCCGTCGTGCTCTCCGGCCACAGCCAGGGCGGCCTGGTCAACCTCGCCGCGGTGGCCGTGCTGCGCCATCAGTCGGCGTCGAGCGTGCCGAAGGAAGAAGTGATGTCCCGTGCCGACGCCTCCCGGGTATTGGACCGGACGTGCCTGGTCACCTACGGCAGCCAGCTGCAGTTCATCTACGCGCGGCTGTTCCCCGCCTACGCCGGCTTCGAATGCCTGCAGGCCGTCTACCGGGAACTGCGCGGCCACTGGCGCAACGTGCACCGCTGGACCGACCCGCTCGGCGGGCCCGTGCTCGGCTGGCCGGCGAACGGCACGCCCAGGCCGTTCCTGTCGTCGGGCCGGCTCGACTGGCACCAGATGTCCCTGCCTGAACGGCCGGACGGCTCGCTGACCAACCCGGAGATCCGGCCGGGCCGCGACCGGGACGACGCCGTCGGGATCCGGACCGGGGACGAGATCCGGCTGCGTGACCCGGCGGCCGTGCGCGAGAGCGGATGGCACCCCCAGTCTCCCCTTCGCGGGCACAGCGGCTACTACGACGACCCGGTGTTCGACCAGGTCGTCGCCGATCTCGCCGACGAGTTGACGGCCAGCCGCGGGCCGCAGGCCGAGCCCCCCAACGGCCGCGCCGGGCTGGCCGCGGCCACGCCGGACGGGAGCCGCAAATGAGTGGCGTTCGAGGCGATGCGTGGGAGCACGACCCCGGTCCGCCGGGTGCCAGCGGGTGGGCCGAGCTGTTCGCCGAAACGCCGAACTATCGCGGTCTGGGCCGGGCCGTGGCCGGCCGCGAGGCGTTCCGCTGGCATCACGGGCCGATGTTCTTCCGTGGCCGCCTCGACGGTTCGGCGAAGGTCCTCGTCGTCGGTCAGGAGGGCGCCCAGGACGAGTCGCTGTCGCACCGCTCGTTCACGGGCGGCACCGGGGCGCGGATGCAGCACCTGCTCCGGTTCATCGGGTTCGATCGCTCCTACCTGTTTCTGAACTCGTTCGTGTATCCGATCTTCGGTCAGTACACGCCGGACCTGCGCCCGCTCGCCCAGGACGCCCGCTCTCCGATCGCGGCGCACCGCAACCGGATTCTCGACAAGGCCGCGCTCGACGGTGACATCCGCCTGGTCATCGCGGTCGGCGTGGCCGCGAAGGAGTCGGCGACCGGCCCGGCATCGAAGGGGACGAGCGCTGGTACCTGGAGCTCGACCAGCCCCCGGTCGCCGGCATCGAACCGGCGCTGTTCGCGGGGACCGCGCCCGCGCTGCTCGACCTCGTCGTCGGCGCCGCGGACTTCGCCTCCCTCGCCGTGCCGCGGCGGCTCGACCCGCTCGCCACCGAGGGCGACGAGGAGTTCTTCAAAATGCTCGCCAACCTGGCGAACCTGCCCGAGGCCGTGCGGTCGCAGCTGCCGGGCCGGTACGGCGAAACGCCACGCACGCCGGTCGACGGCCTCGGCCTGACCGACGACGGCGATTCGATCGCGCCGCTGCCGCTCGAGGAACTGCTCGAACGGCCCGGAGACCTGACCCTGGCGCAGCGCCGGCTCATCGTCGAACAGGCGATCGTCATCCTCGAGCAGGCGTACGTGCACCTGCCGGCCAAGCGCGCGCGGTACGCGTGCGACCCGGTGCAGCGGCTACGCCTGCTCCAGAACCGGTTGCTGCAGGCCAGCAAGGTCGGCGAGCTGGGCCCGGAGAGCACCTTCCACGCCGAGCTGATCGAGATCTTCACCTCGCTGCGCGACCTGCACACGCACTACGTGCCGCCCGAGCCGTACCGCTCGCACACGCTGTTCCTGCCGTTCCTCATCGAGCAGTGCACCCGCGACGGCCGGCCGCAGTACATCGTCTCCAAGGTCGCCGCCGAGGCGCAGCTCGACCGCACCTTCCGGCCGGGAGTCGAGGTCACGCACTGGAACGGCACCCCGGTCCGCCGGGCCATCGAGCGCAATGCCGAACACCAGGGCGGCGGGAACCGCGACGCCCGGATGGCACGCGGGCTCGACGCCCTCACCATCCGCACGCTCGGCCGAACCCCGCTGCCCGACGAGGACTGGATCGACGTCACCTACCGCACGAGTGAGGGCAACGTGTCGCAGGTGCGCGTCCGCTGGAGCACCTACCAGCCGCTCGAGCCGCCACCGTTCGCCGACCCGCGGCAGGGCGGCGATCGCGCCGCCAGCGATGACGGCGAGACCGCCAGGCTTGCCGCCCTCGGCGTGGACCCTCAGACCACCACGGTCAACCTCGTCCGCCGCGACCTGTTCACCCGGCCACGCCAGCCAGCGTTGGACCCCTCCGAGATCCCGACCGCCTTCCCGCAGGCATTGCGGGCCCGGATCCGCCCGACGAGCATCGGCGATGTCCTGCAGGTGCGGATCTTCAGCTTTCTCGTCGGGGATCCCGACCGGTTCGTCGAGGAGTTTCTCCGGCTCACCCGGCAGCGCCCGACCGCCGGGCTCATCGTCGACGTCCGCGGCAACGGCGGCGGCGACATTCGCGCCGCCGAGCAGCTGCTCCAGATCCTCACCCCGGCCCGAATCGAGCCGCAACCGGCACAGTTCATCGTCAGCCAGCTCACCAGGCGGCTGTGCCAGGCCAATGGCCATGATCCGGTGAACCTCGCGCCGTGGACGCCGTCCGTGGTCGACGCGGTCGAGACGGGCGCGACCTTCTCCACCGGCTTCCCGATCGGCTCCGCCGCCGACGCCAACCGTCGCGGGCAGGGCTACTACGGACCCGTCGTCCTCATCACCGACGCCCGCTGCTACAGCGCCACCGACATCTTCGCCGCCGGCTTCCAGGATCACGGCATCGGCCCCGTGCTCGGCACCTCGAAGCGAACCGGCGCGGGCGGCGCCAACGTCTGGAGCCACGACCTGCTGCACCGGCTCTTGCGCGACGGCGAGGCCATCCTCAAGCCCCTGCCCGGGCAGGCGACCTTCCGGGTCGCGATCCGCCGCACGACCCGGGTCGGCGCCCACGCGGGCGAGTTGCTCGAGGACCTCGGCGTATCGACGCCCGACGTCCACGCCGTCACCGAGAACGACCTGCTCCAGGACAATGCCGACCTCATCGAGGCCGCGGCGCGCCTCATCGCCGGCATCCCCGTACGGCGCCTGGACGCCACCATCGAACGCGGCCCGACCACGCTGGCCGTCGACGTCCAGACGGCCAGCCTCGACCGGCTCGACGCCTACGTCGACGGCCGTCCCATCGGCTCCTGGCCGATCACCGGCGACCGCTGCCGGTTCGAGCTCGAGGACACGACGGCCGGTCACGAACGGCTACTACGCCTGGAAGGCCACGACCAGAGCCGGCTCGCCGCGGTACGGCTGCTGAAGATCTACCCGGCCCAAGGCTGATCCGCGCACGTTCGTGCCGGCGGTCAGCCGGGCAGGGAGGCTGCGATGGCGGTCAGCTGGTCCGGGGGCAGGTCGGCCTCGAGCCGGTAGGTGACGGCTTCGCGCTGCCAGATCAAGGTGGTGGCCGCGAGGCGCGCGGATTCGCGGTGCTGCCGGCCCTCCTCGTCGAGGTAGACGACCTCGTGCGGGCCGGGGATCAGCCAGCCCTCGGTGTCCCCGAGGTCGACCTGTCGCATCTCCTCGATCAGCAGGTACTTGGCGAACAGTGGATCGAGGCGGCCGTCGAAGATGTCGAGCCGGACCGCCGGCCGATCGGTGGTTGGCCGGTAGCTCAGCGACACCACTCGCCGCTCGATCACGACGATTTCGTCGGGTGGGCCGAGCTGTTCGGGCACGGTGACATGCAGCCCGGTCAGCCGCTGCGCCTCGGCGAGGTCGACCGTCTGCTGCGGCACGGTCGGTGAGGTAGGCAGCTGCGGGCCCGCGCCGTGGTGGATCTCCACGCCGCCGATGCGCAAGAGCTCCAGGACCGCCGCGCGGACCGGCGGCACGGCGATGATCACGCCGGTGACCAGCAGGACGAGGATCACCACGGCATAGCGCAGCACCGGGACCGGGCGGCGCGGCGGCGGCGCGGACCGCAGCCGAGTTCGCACGGCCGTCGCCACCTCGGCCGCGGGCGGTGCCGGCGGGACGTCGAGCTGCCGGCCGAGCCTGTGCAGGGCGCCCTCCAGGTCGTCGAGGTCAGCCACCGGTCACCTCCTCTCCTGCCGACGCTCCCGCCGACCTTCCTGCCGACTCTCCGGCCGGCTTTCCTGCCGACTTTCCGGCCGGCTTTCCTGCCGTTCGCGACACGGCAGGTGTCGGGCCGAGCCGGGCGCGCAGCCGGGCCAGCGCCCTGGACGTTCGCGACTTCACCGATCCGCGCGGCCAGCCCAGCACCCGTGCCGTCTCGTCCTCGCTGAGGTCGAGGAAGAAGCGGCACGTGACAACGAGCTGGTCCTTGTCAGCGAGTGAGCGGACCGCCTCCAGCAGCGCGTCGCGCTGCAGCCTGTCCAGTGCCAGCTGCTCGGGGTCGACGATGGTGTCCGGCCGCTCCGCGCCGGCCCGCAGCTCGAGCACCAGCCGCCGGCTGCGCCCGCGGTGCAGGTTCTTCATCCGGTTGACCACGATCCGCAGCAGCCACGGCCGAAACGGCGCACCCGGGCGGAACCGGTGCAGGCCGCTGAACGCGGCGACAAAGCTGTCCTGGACGACGTCCTCGGCGTCCGCCCCGGCGCCGAGCAGCACAGCCGTTCGGTGCGCGAGCGCGCTGTACCGCGCGACCAGCACCTCGTAGGCGCCCAGGTCGCCGGCCGTCGCGCGGCGGACCGCCTCGTCGTCGTCCAGGACAGCTCCTGTCGGGGGTAGGGCTCAGCCTCGCAGCCGCCTGCGCAGTGGCCGCACCCCCAGTGCGAGGCTGAGCAGCACGACGACGGCACCGAACACCGCCAGCGCCGCCGTAACTGGTGAGTGGAGGGCCCCCGCCGGCAGCGCGTCGCTGCGCTGTGCGGGTTGCTGTGCGGGTTGCTGTGCGGGTTGACCTGCGGATTGATCTGCGGGCGCCGCCGCACGGTGGTCGCCATGCCCGTCCCCGGGGTGGCCCGGCGGGTGCACCGCGCCCCAGTGCGGCGTCTCGCCGTGGTCGTGGCCGCCGAGGTCGATCTCCACGTCCGGTTTCTTGATCGTCATCGCGCCCGGCACCGTGAGCGTCCCCACGTCGTGCTCGTCGAACACGCCCTGCATCGCGGACACCCGCCAGCTCCCGTCACCCGGCACCGCGATGGCGACCGCGTAGTGTGCCGCCTCCCGCAGCGCGACGCCCTCGAACGTCAACTCCTGCTGGTTCGGGCCGACCAGCCGCAGCCCGGTCCGGCCAAGGTCACCGGCGTACGGGTGCGAACCGTGCTGCAGTACCCAGTACCCGACCGTGTAGCTGTGTCCGGCTTCGAACCGGTCCGGCAACGGGTCCAGCAACGTCACCGCCCAGCCGCCCGCGTGCGCAGGCGCGGCCGGCACCATCCAGAACGCCACCAGGGCCAACACGCCCACCACTCGCCAGAGCCTCATGGGACCTATACACCGTCGCGCCTCCCGGGGTTCCGCCCTTTGCGCACGTCGCCGGCATCGCGCGTCGACACGGCTACCGTCGGTGCGCCATCAGACGTTGTGCGCAAGGGCCGCGGGACCAGCAACGAAGGCGAGCGGGCGGCATGCAGGTCTTCCCATTCTCATCGCCACACCGGGCTACCACCCGGCACCAGCAATGGCCATCACCGCCTGGCGACCCGCAAGATCGCCGCTGGGTGTGGTTCTTTCTGGAGGGATGGGTTCGGCCGGCGTGGGTCGGTGCTGGGTGCGGGGGGCGGGAAGCTCGGGTATCGCTTTGCGGGGTGATGTGACTGATTGGTCAACTGGCGGACGTGCCGTTGACCAATCGGTCACGGGAAGCTCGGGGATCTGTCGTTCTTGGTCGTCGGCGGGGGCGGCGCTGCGGGGATGGGTGTGGTGGCGCGGAGCCGCGCTGGCCGCGGCGGGGGTGGTTCATGATCGTTGTTTTGGTCCCGGGAACGGTGCTGTGCGCGGCTCGTGCTGCCGAAACGACGACCAAGAACCCTCCTGGATCGAGAGCCGCCCTGTGGCAGCGCCGTAATCCCAGTCCCTGCAGAAGAGCCGCACCCAGCGCCGTTTCGATGCGGTGAGCCGCGCTGGGCGCGGTTGATGGCACCGAAACGGCGATCAAGCCCACCACCCGCCCAACGGAAATGGTCAACGGGCCTCGGACACGGCTCAGCGGCCGCGAAGTCATGAATGGCGAAGGGTGTGGCTCTTCTGCTGGGAGCGCCTTACCTGTGGCTCGCTGTGACCCCACCATGTCTACGGGCATCGCCCCTGCGGTGATCATGGCGCTGCAACCCAGTGCGGGTGCGGCGGGGCGGGACGGGGCGCGGCCGGTCGCGTGATCGGCCGTCACGCGGTTCATGATCGTTGAAAGTGTGGGCTCACCATGCAGCATGGGCGCGAAAGTGCATGGTGGCTTCACACTTTCGGTGATCTTGAACAGGGGTTGGGGCGGGAGCGGCCGCCGGCCGTCGGCGCCGCGCCGAATCCCGCACCAGCCGCGACCGTTTACTCACCATCGGTCACCGAAGCCCGGCGGGACTGGCCTGACCGGTTCCCGGCACCGAAACAAACGATCATGAACCACTCCCGCCGCGGCCAGCGCGGATCCACGCCACCGCGACCATCCCCCCGCAGCGCCACACCCACCGACGACCAAGAACGACAGATCCCCGAGCTTCCCGTGACCGATTGGTCAACGGCACGTCCGCCAGTTGACCAATCAGTCACCTCGCCCCGCAAAGCGATACCCGAGCTTCCCGCCACCCCGCACCCAGCACCGACCCACGCCGGCCGAACCCATCCCCCAGCAGAGCCACACCCATTGGCGAAAGTGTCGGGCCACCGTGCGGCCACCCCGATTAGCACTCCGGCCGCCGTTCGTTACCCCACGACCGTACAATTACACTTCGTAGTAGTTGATCAAGAAAGGCTACTCTCCGTCGCAGTGGCGCCCGACCGTAGGCTCCGCGTCTCCCTTTGCTCTGAGAGCCGGCTGACATCGGGCTCCGACCAGCGGATGTGCCGTTTGACCTGCGGTGTTGTGCGTTGCCAGCTGGCTCTCAGAGCAAAGGGATCGCGGCGGGCTGCTGGCCGGCGGCGCAGTTACGAAACGCTACCTTTTTTGATCAACTACTACTTAGAGTAGCGGCTCGGGTTCTGTGTAACGATCTCCGGCTGGAGTATTGGATGCGTGGCTTGGTCTCACACCTTGAATGATCACGCGTGAGCCGTTTCCGCCTCGCAGATCGCGGCCGGCTAGTCCGTTTCGTTGGCCTTGTGCCGGGGGTGGGCCTGGTGCCAGGCGGCGACGACCTCTGGTCGTAGCCGACCGCGGTCAGCTACCGCGATGCCCTGGTCGCGGGCCCAGGCGCGGATCTCCGTGGTCGACGGCGTCTTGGGCGCGGCTGGCGCGGGTTTGTCATCAGGGTCAATTGGGCCGGCCGCCTGTTCCTGGTCGTACCAGATCTGTGCGGCGGCGAGGTAGCGGTAGGTCCATTCCTCGGCGAGCTTTCGGGTCTCGCAGAACACGACCGGCACGTTGGGCCAGCGCACCTGCAGTTCGGCCAGCCCGTCGGCGACCACCGCCGGGCGGGTCTGGGTGAGGTTGAAGATCTGCGAGTACCGGTCCTCCACGACGAGCGCCGCCCGTGGCAGCGTTGCCAGCTCCGCAATGGCGAACTTGAGTTTTCCCGTGGTCAGCGAGGTGACGAGGTCGGCGAGGCTCTTGCGCTCGACGGAGGCCACCAGCCGGCCGCCGCGTTCGAGGCCGTAGTCGCCGGCGGTGAGCGCCTTGCGCGTGATGGTCACCGGTTTGTCGGCGAAGCGGTAGGCGTACCGCTCGTGCGAGTCGACCACGATCGAAAGGTCCGGCAGCCCAGCGGCCCTGGCGGTCGGCGTCGTGACGTTCGGCCTGGCCTGCTTGCGGGTCCGCGGGGACTGCCAGAACACCATCTCCCGGCCACGGGCCATCGTGTAGACGATCTGCGAGCGATACTCGCGACCCCGATCGAGGACGAGGTCGATCGCGGCGCCCCGGCGGACGCAGGAGCGCACCGGCACCCGTTCGACGATCTCCGGTGCTTCGGGCCACTCGTCCGGCCACACCGGGTGCAGGTAGACCGCGGTGGTTCGAGGCCAGGTGTCCCGCGCCCGGAACACCAGGCCGTCACCAAGGGGCACCCGCAGCAGGTAGGGCAGCCTCGATTCGGCGTCCGGGTTCCGCGCGATGAGCAGCTCCACGCGCCTTAGTCTCCACCACAGGCACTGCTGCGCGGCCCCTGGAGACCGGGCTGGACTCAACCGCTCCCGGTGAGTTTCGGAGCGCACATCAACGTTGCTGGACCCGGGCCGCCGGGGGACGTCCTCGATCATGATCCTCATGTCGTCCCGGGTGGTGCGGTAGTTGAGGACGCAGCCGCGCAGGGCGAACCGGCCGCGGACGGTGGCGGTCCGCAGCGCCGGTGGCGGGCGGCGGCCAGGGCGGTGAGGTTGGCGATCGAGCCCCGCTCAGGAACAGCCCGCGCCCGAGCCTACGGCGAGCGCGTCACCGGGCAGGTAGGGTCAGCTGCCGCACCGGCACCGTTGTGGAGGTCACGTTGGGTAACGCTGTGATGGTTCGGTACACGACACGGACCGAGGCCGCCGAACACAACCAGCGGCTCGTCGAGATCGTGTTCGCCGAGTTGGCCGACAAGAACCCGGACGGGCTGCGATACGCGACCTTCCGCCTGGCCGACGGCGTCACCTTCGTCCACATCGCCGTGACCGACGGCGAATCCAATCCGTTGCAGCAGGTCGCCGCCTTCCAGGAGTTCGCCCGGGAGATCAACGACCGCTGCGTCGACGGCCCCACCCCGGCGCAATGCACCATCGTCGGGTCCTATCGCTTCATGACCGACTGATCGCCGCACCCCCGAGCGAGCGCCCCGCCGGTCTGGTTTCGCCGCTGGTTGGGAAGGCAGTGCCACCGGGGCGTCGGTCGCGGTAACTTCGCGGCACCACGTTGTATCTGACGGTGACTGCCGCGAAACGGAACACCTCGGGATCGGCTGCGCTGGCGGGAGGTGGCGGTTCCGGAGATGACCCACCCGGTGGCTCCGGGTCGGCTGGTCTCGCCGGCCCTGGTCGAACGCGATCGGGACCTCGCCCGGCTGCTGGCCGCGGTGGCGAGCCCGCCCGCGGTGGTGGCGGTCGACGGTGAGGCCGGGGTCGGCAAGTCGCGGCTGGTGGCGGAGCTGGTCGGGCATCCGTCGATGGTGGGCCGGACGGTGCTGACCGGGCATTGCCACCCGTTGCACGAGCCGCTGCCGTTCGGTCCGGTGGTGCAGGCGCTGGCCGGGGCGCAGCGGGCGCTGCCGGTCCGGCCGGCGCTCGGTGCGGTGGCCGGGTCGCTGCGGGCGCTGCTGCCGGAGCTTGCCGATCGGCTGCCGCCCGCCCCGCCGCCGCTGGGTGATCCGGCCGCCGAGCGGCATCGCCAGTTCCGGGGGATGCGGGAGCTGCTGGCGTGCCTGGGCCCGGCGACGCTGGTGCTGGAGGACCTGCACTGGGTGGACCGGGGGACGGTGGATCTGCTGTGGTTCCTGGGCCGTGAGCTGCCGGCGGGGCTGAGCCTGGTGCTGACCTACCGGCGCGACGAGCTGCCGGGCTGGTGCACGCTGCCGGCGGCGGGGAGCCGGCTACCGGCGCACGTGGCGTACGTCGGGCTCGAGCTTGCGCCGCTGTCGGTGGCGGGTGTGGGCCGGCAGGCTTCGGCGATCCTGCGGGCGGCCGGCGGTGCGGCCGAGGTGAGCCAGTGCAGCGCCAGGCGGCTGCACGAGTGGACGGCGGGGTTGCCGTTCGCCGTCGAGGAGGTACTGCAGCTGCTGCGGGAACGCGGCGAGTCGCTGGCCGCCGCCACCGAGGCCGTCCCGCAGGTGCCGCCGGTGTTGCGGGACTCGTTGTGGGAACGGTTGGGCAGGCTGCAGCCGGACGCGAGACGGATCGTGGACGCGGCCGCCGTGCTGGGCACGGCCGCCACCGAGGAGCAGCTGGTGGCGGTGACGGGACTGCCGGCGGCGCGCGGCGCGCGGGCGTTGGCCGGCGCGATGCGGCACGCGCTGCTGCTGGAGCAGGGGGCTGGGCGGTACGCGTTCCGGCACGTGCTGGCCAGGCAGGCGGCCTACGACGCGATACCGGGGCCGGCGCGGCGGCGGCTGCATGCGGCGGCGGCTCGGGTGCTGCGCTCGCTCGAACCGCTCCCGCTGGCCCGGCTGGCCCACCACTGCCGGCTGGCCGGGCGGCTGCGGGACTGGCACCGGTTCGCCGAGGCGGCGGCCGACCGCGCGATCGAGCTCGGTGACAGCCCGGCGGCGGTGCGGCTGCTGGACGAGGTGCTCGCCGGCGCGCCGGAATCGCCGCGGCTGCCGGCGGTGACTCGGGCGCGGTTGACGTTGAAGCTCGGCAGGGCGGGCGTCGACGGCATGGCGGGCCTGGATGTGGCGCCACGGCTTCGCGGCGCCCTGGCCGACGAGCGGCTCACGGCGGCGGTCCGCGGCGAGCTGCGGCTGATGCTGGGGCTGCAGGTGTTCAACCGCAGCAGCGACAAGCGCGCCGGCCGGGCCGAGGTCGAGCGCGCGGTCGGCGAGCTGCGATCGCGGCCACAGCTCGCCGCGCGGGCGCTGTCGATGATGGCCTACCCCAACCAGACCGACGATCACGTGAGCGTGGACCTGGCCCTGCTGAAGCGGGCCACCGCGCTGCTGCCGCGCATCCAGGATCCGACCGACCGGATCACCGTCCAGATCAACCGCGCGATGGTGCTGCTCAATGTGGCCGACCCGGCGGCCTGGCCGGCGATCGCCGAGCTGCCGGCCGAGCCGGACCAGTTCGTGCAGCTGGCGCAGCTGCTGCGGGGAATGATCAATTTCGCGTCGACTTCGGCGTTGCTCGGTTATCTGGACCGGGCCGGCCGGTTCCTGGCTGCGGCGAACGAGCTGAGCCGGCGCGGCGACGTCGACCTGGCCGACGGTTGGCTCGCGGTCACCAGGATCCGGCTGGACTGGTTGAGCGGCCGGTGGTCGGGCCTGGATGCCCTCATCGAACGCCAACTCACCGATGAGATGCCCAATCTGCGGATAGAGGCGAGGCTCGTCGCGGGGCTGCTGGCGCTCGCCCGCGGCGAGGTGACCGGGGCCGCGCTGGAGCTGCGCCGCGTCCTGGCCATGGACGGGCCCGAGCTGTGCGGGCCCGAACCGGCGAGCGCCGGCGCCGGGTTGGCGCGGCTGCTGGTCAGCCGGGGTGAGCTCGGCGCGGCCGCCGGCGAGCTCGACCGGCTGGTTGGCGTCGCGATGGCCAAGGGCGCGTGGGCGTGGTCGACCCCGATCGTGGCGACGGCGGTCGGCGTCTACGCGATGACCGGCCGGGAACGCGACGCCCGGGAGCTGCTGGCGGCGTTCACCGGCTGGCTCGCCGATCGCGACTCGCCGATGGGGGTGGCGACCCGGACCGATGCCTCGGCGAGGCTGGTCGAGGGGACCGGCCGGCCCGGCGTCGCGGCGAGCCGGTTCGCCGAGGCCGAGCGCGCCTATCGCGAGCTGGGGCTGCCGTATCTCGCGGCGCAGGCGGGTGAGGCCGCCGGTCGGTGCCGCTACGCGGCCGGCGGTGACGGGTCGGCGGCGGTGCGCGCCGCGCTCGCCGAGTTCGAGCGGCTCGGCGCGTCGTGGGATGCGGCGCGCTGCCGCAGCCAGCTGCGCGACCACGGCGTCATGATCGCCAACCGCCGGGGCAGGCGCGGCTACGGCGGGCAGCTCTCGCCGCGCGAGCGGGACGTCGCCAGGCTGGCCGCGGGTGGCCGCACCAACCGGCAGATCGCCGATGCGCTGTGCCTTTCGGAACGGACCGTCGAGGAGCACGTGGCCAAGGCGCTGCGCAAGCTCGGCGTGCGCACCCGCCGGGAGCTCGCGTCGCGCCCGGGAATCGACACCGCGAATTAATCCCGTACCGGACCCGGGTTGTTCGCCCGTGGCCGTGCGTCGAGCGTTGGCCGTGACTCATCGTTGTCGCCGCGTTTCGCGGCGTGACTTTCCGAGGAGGCACCGATGGGACGTCCACGGCCCGCCACACTCGCGATGCTGTCGGCGGTAGCGGTGATCCTGCCGGTGACGGTGTTCCTCGCGACCGCGACCGCCGGCACTGATGCCACGATCCAGCAGGCGTGCGGCACCGACAGCGCGTTCCTGTGGAACTCCGACCAGGACTTCGGTGCCCGCGACATCCAGCTGGAGCCGGAGGAGCCGTACGGCGCGCAGGGCGTGATCTACCCGTCGCACGCCGGCGACGGCGGTGCGGACAACCACAGGATCCAGGGCGGCGTGTACACGCTGGACGGGGACCGGGTCCGCACCTACTACGACACCTACCGGGTGAAGACCGTCACCGAGGCCAGGCTGGTCTTCCGGGCGCGCAAGGACTCGGCCACCGACAACATCAGCGTGAAGTTCGGCAACCACTCGCTCGACGGCTGGGTGTTCGGCGGGTACGGGATCTCGTTCCACGACGGCGAGGTGCAGAGCAAGGTCGAGTACTACCACAACGACCACGGCACCGAGGAGTCCGACAGCCTGACCCGGTCGCTGGGGGACGGCGTCTGGTACTGGTTCCGGATCGACCTCCGCTCGACCGGCGCCGGTGAGAAGGTCCTCGACGCCTACGTCGACTACGACGGCACCGACGACACCACCCAGCAGTGGACCCCGGTGATGACGGGCCGGACGTGGACCGACGGCGACTGGGACCCGCCGAGCGTCCCCTCCGGCGGCCAGGACTCCGACGAGGTCGCCGACGGCGTGTACCTGGGTCCGCTGAACCGGGTCTGGATCCGCGGCAACGGCGGCGGCGAGGTCGACTACCACCGCGTCACCCTCTGCGAGCTCGGCACCTCCCCGGGGCCGACCACGACGACCACGACGACCACGTCGCCGACGTTGACGTCCACCACGTCGACGCCACCCCCGTCCGGCCCCGTCAAGCTGCCGGTGGTGGCCGTTACCGCCAGTGAGCACGACGGGAATGTGCCGGCGAATGCGGTCGATGGGAACCTGGGCACTCGCTGGTCGGCCGAGGGTGATCCGGAGTGGATCCGGTTCCAGTTGGGCGCGGTGTCGGATGTCAGTTCGGTCAAGATCGCCTGGTATCGCGGTGATACTCGGCGTGCCAGCTTCGACGTTGAGACATCGAATGATGGGTCGAGCTGGACCGGGGTGTTCAGCGGCGGCTCGAGTGGCACCACGGTTGCGTTTGAGACCTATGACGTCGTCGACTCGCGGTCGGCGTATGTGCGCATCGTCGGGCACGGCAACGACGCGAACGCCTGGAACTCGATCTCCGAGGTCGAACTCTGGGGCGGCAGCGGCAGCCCGACC
>DASSUA010000004.1:0-11744 GCA_035707525.1 Pseudonocardiaceae bacterium | reverse complement strand
GCGCTGGACGGCGCGGCGCCGGTCAGCCTCGCCAGCGAGCGGAACGTCTTGGAGGTGGCGACCGCTCGGTCGGGCGCGCCGACCTTGCGGACCTTGCGTGCCGCCGAGGCCAGCTGGTCGTCCAGCCACTCGCGCAGCTCGCCGATCTCCGCCTTGCCGGCCGGGTCGCCGTCGAGACGTTCCCGGCTCAGCCGCCCGGCACCCAGTGGCAGCGAGATCGCCAGCTCCGGTGCCTCGTCCACGCCGATCGCCAGCTCGAGCGATCCGCCGCCGATGTCCAGCACCAGCAACCGCCCGGCGGACCAGCCGTACCAGCGCCGGACCGCGAGGAACGTGTACGCCGCCTCCTGCTCGCCCGGCAGCACCCGCAGCGTCACCCCGGTCTCCGCCTCGATCCGGTCGAGGACCTCGGTCGCGTTCGACGCCTCGCGCACCGCGGACGTCGCGAACGCCGTCAGCTCTGCGCAGCCGAACTCGGCTGCCGACTTCTTGGCCGCGGCCACCGTCTTGAGCAGCCGCTCGGCGCCGGCCTTGGTGAGCCGGCCGCCTTTGGTCTGTTCGGCGAGCCGCAGCACCGTCTTCTCCGAGCTCATCGGCGTCGGGTGGGCGCCGCGATGCGCCTCGACGACAAGCAGGTGCACGGTGTTCGAGCCCACGTCAAGCACCCCGAGTCGCATGCCCCGACGTTACCGTTGCCGCGGCGTCACCACGCGTTGATCGCCGGGTCCGCGTACGTGACCACCGGAGCGTGGACGGTCCGGCCCCGCCGTCCTACCGTTTCCGGACGTGGCCACGCCCAGCGACCCGCACGATCAGCCGTCGCAGTCCCAGCAACCTGGGCAGCCCGAGCAGCCCGAGCACCGCCAGCAGCCCGCGTACCCCAGCTACCCGCAGTCGCCGCCATATGGCTATCCGCAGTACCAGGGCTACCAGCAGCCCCCTGGTTATTCGCCGTACGGCACATGGCCGGGCTACCAGGCGCCCACCGAGCCGCCAAGCCGGCCGCCGGTCCTGGTCGCCGCCGGGGTGATCTGGCTCCTGGTCGGCGCGGGGATGGCGCTGATCGGGCTCGTCCTGGCGCTGTTCAGCGGGCGGCCGGAGTACGAAGACCGGTACGCCGATACCCCGGAGGTCACGCCCGAGCTGCTCACCCGCCTCGGCGTGGTGCTGACCGTTCTCGCCGCCATCGTCATCGGGCTGGCGATTGCGGTGTTCACCGGCGCCCTCTGGGCTCGCATCGCCATCGCGGTCATCGGTGGGCTGCTCGGCCTGGCTGCCTTCGTGACCTTCGTCGTGCCGGTCATGGTGATAGCCGCGATCGTGCTGCAGTTCCTGCCGTCGGTGAACGCCTACGCGGCGGCCAAGCGCCGCCGAACGGTGTGAACGATCGGGTGAGACGGCTAACCTGCCCACGATGACCCCCAAGCACGCCGCGTTGCCGGCCAGGGACGCCGGCCCGGACCCGCTGATCCGCCCGAAGCGGCCCGAGGCCCGGCTCAACGAGCCGGTGCGCGCGCTCGTAGCGGCCGGCGAGTTCGTGGTGGCGGTGGCTCTCGGTTTCGCGGTGGTGTGGGCGTGGCGGCGCGGGTCGATCCCGTACGAGCTGCCGGTCAGCGACAACCCTGCGGTGCCCGACACGGTGCAGCGCTGGTCGGGTCCGTGGATCGGCGCCGCCTTCGCGCTGGCGGCCGTCGCTGGGTTGCTCGTGCTCGACGCCGTTCGCCAGCTCATGCTCGCTGTCGCCGGTGGCTGGCACACTGCCGAACGTGGTCGAGACGGCGCAGACGAAGACGAAGCCAACACAGTCGAAATCAACAGACCCGAAATCAACAGAGCCGAAATCAACAGAGCCGAAATCAACAGAGACGCAGCCGAGCCGGTCGAGTAGCACCTCGGCCGGCCTCTACGAGCGCGCAGCCGCCGTGATCCCGGGCGGGGTCAACTCACCGGTGCGCGCGTTCGGCGCTGTCGGAGGCACCCCGCGGTTCATGGTGAGCGGGTCCGGGGCGCACCTGGTCGACGCCGACGGCGCCCGTTACGTGGACCTGGTGTGCTCCTGGGGACCGATGATCCTCGGGCACGCCCACCCGGACGTCGTCGAGGCGGTTCGCCGGGTCGCGCTCGACGGGCTGTCGTTCGGCGCGCCGACCGAGCGGGCGATCGAGCTCGCCGAGCTGCTGGTCGAGCGGGTCGATCCGGTCGAGTCGGTGCGGCTGGTCAACTCCGGCACCGAGGCGACCATGAGCGCGGTGCGCCTGGCCCGTGGCGCGACCGGGCGCCGGCTGGTCGTCAAGTTCGCGGGGCACTACCACGGGCACGTCGACGCCCTGCTCGCCGCGGCCGGGTCCGGCGTGGCGACCTTCGGCCTGCCCAGCTCGCCGGGCGTCGTCGGGGTGACCGACACGATCGTGCTGCCGTACAACGACCTCGCCGCCGTGCGCGCGGCCGTCGCCGAGCACGGCGAGTCCATCGCGTGCGTGATCACCGAGGCGGCCGCCGGCAACATGGGCGCGGTCGCGCCGCTGCCGGGATTCAATGCGGCGCTGCGCGAGCTGTGCACGGCAAGCGGTGCGCTGCTGATCATCGACGAGGTCATGACGGGCTTCCGGGTCGGCCCGGCCGGCTGGTTCGGGATCGAGGGGGTCCCGGCCGACCTGTACACGTTCGGCAAGGTCATGTCCGGCGGGCTGCCGGCGGCCGCGTTCGGCGGCCGCGCCGACGTCATGGCGCAGCTCGCGCCGCAGGGGCCGGTCTACCAGGCCGGCACCCTGTCCGGTAACCCGGTCGCCGTCGCCGCCGGCCTGGCCACCCTGCGCGCCGCAGGCCCGGACGTCTACGCCGCCCTCGACGCCAACGCCGCCCGGCTCGGCTCGCTGCTGACCCGGGCACTGGACGCGGCCGGCGTCGAGCACCGCGTCCAGTACGCCGGCAACCTGCTCTCGGTGTTCTTCACCAACCGTCCGGTCACCGGCTTCGCAGCCGCCCAGGCCGCCGACACGTGGCGGTATCCCGCGTTCTTCCATGCCCTGCTCGACCACGGCGTGTACGCCCCACCCAGCGCCTTCGAGGCCTGGTTCGTCTCCGGCGCCCTGTCCGACACCGACTTCGAGACCATCGAGACCGCCCTGCGGCCCGCCGCCGAGGCGGCCGCGCGGGCCACCCGTTGAGACCGGGGAGGCGGTGGTGGGCCGCGGGCGCATACGCTCGGCTGATGTGAGGGTCGGATGACGCGAACCGTGGTGCACCTGCTGCGACACGGCGAGGTGCACAACCCGACGGGGGTGCTGTACGGGCGGTTGCCGGGGTTCGGGCTGTCCGATGCGGGGCGGCGGCAGGCCACGGTCGTTTCCTCGTACCTGCGCGACCACGACCTGACCCACATCGCGTCCTCGCCGCTGCAGCGGGCGCAGGAGACGGCGGAGCCGATCGCCAAGCGCCATGGCCTCGAGGTGCTCGTCGACGGCCAGCTGATCGAGGCCGAGAACGTGTTCCAGGGCCAGCGGGTGGCCGTCGGCGACGGCGTTCTGCGCCATCCGAGGTACTGGGCGCAGGTCCGCAACCCGTTCCTGCCGTCGTGGGGCGAGCCGTACCTGCAGATCGCGCACCGGATGCTGGCCGCGGTGCACCACGCGCGCGCCATGGCCAGCGGCCACGAGGCGTTGTGCGTGTCACATCAGCTGCCGATCTGGACATTGCGCCGCTACCTGGAGGGGCGCCGGCTCTGGCACGACCCGCGCCGCCGGCAGTGCTCGCTGGCCTCGCTGACCAGCGTCGTGTTCAACGGCGAGCGGGTCGTGGAGATCGTCTACTCGGAGCCCGTCGGGGCCACCGACCCCCGGGTGACCGGCGCATGAGGGTCGCGTTCGCGCTGGTCGGGGTGCTGCTCGCCGTGGCCGGTTGCGGCACCGGCACCGATGCGGTCGCCCGCGGGGGCGACTTCCAGTTCGTTTCGCCGGGGGGTCAGACCAAGATCTTCTACGACCCGCCCGACAGCCGCGGCCAGGTCGCCGGGCTGACCGGGGAGAGCCTGCTGGAGCCCGGCCAGACCCTGTCGCTGGCGAGCTTGGAGGGCAAGGTCGTCGTGCTCAACGTGTGGGGCTCGTGGTGCGGGCCGTGCCGGGCCGAGGCCGACGACCTGCAGCGCGTCGCGGACGCCACGGCGGGCGACGGCGTCGTGCTGCTCGGCATCGACGTGCGCGACAACCGCGACGCGGCGGCCGACTTCGTCCGCGACCGGGGGCTGACCTGGCAGTCGATCTACGACCCGCCCGGCCGTTCGCTGCTGGCGCTGCGCGGCTACCCGCGAAATGTGGTGCCGTCGACGATCGTGCTCGATCGCCAGCACCGCGTCGCCGCGGTGTTCCTGCAAGCGCTGCTGACCGACGACCTGCTGCCCGTCGTGCGCCGGATAGCCACCGAGCCCTGAACTGCGACCCTGAACCGCGACCCTGAACCGCGACCCTGAACTACGACGCAGTGCCGAGGCGCTTCTTGGTGACCTTGCCCAGCTCGTTTCGGGGCAGCTCGTCCAGGAAGCGAACGACCCTTGGCCGCTTGTGCGGGGTGAGCTGGCCGGCGACGTGCTCGACCAGCTCCCGCTCGTCCGGCCTCGCGCCGGGCGCCGGCACGACCCACGCCACGATGTGCTCACCGAGATCCTCGTCCGGCTCGCCGGTGACCGCGACCTCGGCTACCGCCGGGTGGTCCAGCAGCACGTTCTCGATCTCCGCCGCGCCGATCTTGAACCCGCCGCTCTTGATCAGGTCGGTGGACTTGCGACCCATGATGCGGACGTAGCCGTCGGGCGCGACCGTCGCCATGTCGCCGGTGACGAACCAGCCGTCGCGCATCGCCTCGGCGGTCGCGTCCGGCCGGTTGAGGTACTCGGTGAACAGGTTCGGCCCGCGCACCCAGATCTCGCCGACGGTCTCGTCGTCCGCCGCCTCGATCACCGAGCCGTCCTCGTCGACCAGCCGCACCTGGACCCCGTCCAGCGGCGGTCCGACGTACCCGGGCCGCCGCCCGCCGGTGCTGCGGACGCCGCAGTTCATCAGCGTCTCGGTCATGCCGTAGCGCTCGACCACGCGCTGCCCGGTCAGGCGCTCGATCCGCTCATGCAGCGTCGCCGGCAGCGCCGCCGACCCGGAGACCAGCAGCCTGGCCCGGCCGAACGCCTTCGCCAGGTCGGGGTCGTGCTCGGCCTCGGCGGCCAGCCGGTTGTACATCGTCGGAACGCCGAACATCATCGTGGCGTCCCCAGCGAGCTGCGCCGCGGCGGCCTCCGGCGTGAACCGCCCGAGGTGGTGCACGGTGCCCCCGAGGCGAAGGGGCCCGAGCACCCCAAGCACCAGCCCATGCACATGGAACAGCGGCAGCCCGTGCACCAGCACGTCGCCGCCGGTCCACTCCCACGCGGTGGCCAGCGCATCCAGATTCGACGTGATCGCCCTCCGCGGCAGCACGACGCCCTTCGGCGGACCGGTCGTGCCCGAGGTGTAGACGATCAGCGCCGGCGCCTCCGCGTCGTGGTCGTCGTCCGGCCGCGGCGCCGTATCGGATTCGGGCACCACACCGATCCGGCGCATCCCGGTGAACCCGGCCGGCAGCTCCTCGTCGCGCTCGGCCAGCACCGCGTCGGGGGCGCTGTCGGCCAGGATGTGCGCCAATTCGCGCTCGCCAGCCTTCGGGTTGACCGGCACCGCCGGCACCCCGGCCCGCAACGCCGCCACGACCGCCAGGCACGTCGACAGCCGCGGCGTCGCCCACACCGCGACCCGCCCAGCGCCCCCAATCGCCGCCGCCAGCCCCGCCGTGACCCCCATCAGTTCCCGGTAGCTGACCGCCCCCTCGGCGAACCTGACCGCCGCCTTCGCGCCCCCAGCCCCCAACCCCGGAAACACCGCCACCATCCCCCCACGCTATCCGCCCCTACCGGCGTGCCGTCCCCTCGCACCGCGTGTCGTCCGTTTCGGTACGCATGTTGCACGTTTCGGTACGCGAGTTGCGCGATTTGGCGCGCCGGTGCCGGCTGCCCGCCAAACTCGGCCGCCTCGTTTACCGGGCCACGTCCCCGGGCCACGTCCCCGGGCACGTCCCCGGGCACGTCGGCCGCATGTCAACGTGGCCTCTCAACCGCAGCCGCGCCGTTTGGCGCCACAGAACATTGGCGTGACGCTGTCCGGCTCCGAGCGCTGGGCCTGTCGGAGGCCAGCCGTACCGAAACGTGCAACATGCGTACCGAAACGGACGACACGCGTACCGAAGGGGGCGACACGCCGAGGGGGTGGGGGCGCATAGGGTCGGGGCGATGGGTGAGGCGATTGGGGTGCTGCGGAACACGTGGCGGGGGCTGACGAGCATGCGGACCGCGCTGGTACTGCTGTTCCTGCTGGCGCTGGCGGCGCTGCCGGGGGCGTTGCTGCCGCAGCGGTCGCTCAACGCGTCGAAGGTGGACGAGTACCGGGCGCAGCATCCGGCGTTGGGGCCGATACTGGAGCGGCTGGGCGCGTTCGACGTGTTCGCCAGCCCATGGTTCGCGGCGATCTACCTGCTGCTGTTCGTGTCGCTGGTGGGTTGCCTGGTACCGAGGACGCTGGACTACGCGAGGTCGGCGCGGGCCAGGCCGGTGGGCACGCCACGAAACCTCGCGCGGTTGCCGCACCACCGTGCGGCCACGGTGGGGCTCACGCCGGACGAAGTCGTCGAGACCGCGAACGACCGGCTGCGGGGGTGGCGGGTCGAGCGGCGCGTGGAGGCTGGCGGCGCGCACACGCTGTCGGCGGAGAAGGGCTACCTGCGCGAGGTGGGGAACCTGGTGTTCCACTTCGCGCTGCTGGCCCTGCTGGTCGCGTTCGCGGTGGGCAAGCTGTTCGGCTACGAGGGCCAGGTGATCGTGCTCGCCAACGGCGGGCAGTTCTGCAACTCCGGGCTGCTGTCCTACGACTCGTTCCGGCCGGGTTTGCGGGTGGACGGCACCGATCTCGATCCGTTCTGCGTAAGGGTCGACGGGTTCACGGCCGACTACGACGAGACGACCGGTCAGGCGCGCTCGTTCAGTGCCGACCTGGCCTACCAGGACGCGGCGGACATCGAGGGCGGGCGCTGGGAACGCAGCGAGCTGCGCGTCAACCATCCGCTGCGGCTCGCCGGCGACCGCGTCTACCTGCTCGGGCACGGCTACGCGCCGATCTTCACGGTGACCTTCCCGGACGGCCAGCAGCGCACGAACACGATCCAGTGGCGCCCGATGGACCCGCAGACGCTGCTCTCCGAGGGGGCCACCAAGTTCGACCCACCCGGGGTCACCGATGCCCAGCAGCGGCGCGAGCGCCAGCTCGCGGTGACCGGCCTGCTCGCCCCGACGGCGTTCTTCGACGGCAGCCTGCTGACCTCGTCGTTCGCGGAGCCGCGAGATCCGGCGGTCGCGGTCGACGTGCTGCGCGGCGACCTGGGCAACGACTCCGGGCGCGGCCAGTCGATCTTCACGGTCGACCAGTCGATGGTCGAGACCGGCCGGCTGGTGCGGGTGGCCAGGCAGAACCTGCGGCCGGGCGAGGAGCTGACGCTCGACGACGGCACGAGGGTGCGCTTCGACGGGGTCGAGCAGTGGGCGTCGCTGCAGGTCTCGCACGATCCCGCCCAGCTGTGGGTGCTCGTGTCCGCGCTGCTGGTGCTGGCCGGTCTCGGGGTGTCGTTGACGATCAAGCGCCGGCGGTTCTGGGTGCGGGCAACCCCAGCGCAGGGGCATGACCTGGACGGACGTACGGTTGTGGAGCTCGGCGGACTGGCCCGCACCGACCAGGCCGGCTACGGCGAGGAGTTCGCCAGGCTCGCGACGGGCGTCACGACGGCGCTGGACGAGCGGGCCGAGACGGAAAGGGACGCTCGATGCCGGTCCACGTGACCCTGGCCACCTACAGCGACTGGATGTACGCGGCCGCGTTGGTGATCTACATCGGTGCCCTGCTGCTGCACGCGGCGCAGCTCGCCGGCCGGAAGGCGCGACTGCCCGAGCTGGTGGGCGTCGCGGCCGGGAGCGCGGAGCGCACCGGCGCACCGGCCCAGGCCGAGGCACCGGTGGCGGCCGGCGCGCCGGCGGACCCGGTCGAGGCGGCGGCGCCGGGGATCGGCCGCAGCGAGCGCCTCGGCCGGATGGCGGTTTCGCTGACCGTGCTCGGCGCGCTCGTGCACGCCGGCTCGTTGCTGCTGCGCGGGTTGGCGGTCGAGCGCGTGCCGTGGGGCAACATGTACGAGTTCGGCTCGTCGATCTGCCTGGTGGCCGTCGTCACGTGGCTGGTCGTGGTGCGCCGGGAGCCGGCGGTGCTACGGCTCGGCGCGTTCGTGCTGCTGCCGATCGTCATCCTGCTGTTCACCAGCGGCACGCTGCTGTACACCAAGGCCGCTCCGCTGATGCCCGCGCTGCAGTCGTACTGGATCGTCGTCCACGTCTCCGCCGCGGTGATCGCCTCGGGCGTGCTGCTGGTGGCCGGCGTGGCCAGCCTGCTGTTTCTGGCCCGCTCGGCGAACGACCGCGACGGCGACAGGTTCGCCCGGCTGGCCCGGCGGCTGCCGGCCGCCGGCGTGCTCGACCGCGTGGCGTACCGGGGCACCGTGTTCGCCTTCCCGGTGTGGACGTTCGCGATCATCACGGGGGCGATCTGGGCGGAGACCGCCTGGGGCCGGTACTGGGGCTGGGACCCCAAGGAGACCGTCGCGTTCGTCGCCTGGGTGATCTACGCGGGATACCTGCACGCGAGGGCGACCGCCGGCTGGCGCAACGGCCGGGCGGCCTGGGTCAACGTCGCCGGCTTCGCGGTGATGGTGTTCAACCTGTTCTTCGTCAACCTGGTCGTGGCGGGCCTGCACTCGTACGCCGGAGTGGGCTGACGGCCCAGGTGGCTGCGGTCGACCGTCGCGGTACCGGGGACTACCGTCGCAGCTGGGCCGGTCACGCACCGGCAACGGCGAGCGGTGCGGGCCGAGCCGCGGCGGCGCACTTGGGGAGCTTCAGCGTCACATGTGGAACTGGAGCTCCCCAAGTGCCGCTGTTGGACGACGTGGCGCGAGGCGGCCCGCGCCGCGGGCAGGTGCACGAAGGGCTCAGGAAGGACCGCAGTTGACCGGACGGCAGGAACAGCCACAGGCGCGGTGGTTTCCCCCGGGCGGCGACGCGGGTCCGCCGGCGCAGGACGCGCTGCCGGGCTGGCAGCCTCCGCCGCAAAGCGCCCCGCGTGAGCCGCACCCGTCCGGTCCGCACCAGGTGGACCTGCCGCCGGACCGCCGCGCCGGGCCCGATCATCCGGTTCCTCCCGACTACGGCAACCACCAGCAGCCCGAGTACGGCCAGGCCGGCCCGCAGCCCCACCACGCCGACCGGTCAGGGCCGCACCGGGTCGATCAAACCTCGTCCGGCAGGTACCTGGTGGGGGTCTCCCAGCAGCCCCCGGCGCCCGGCGCGCAACCGGGCCAGAACCAGCCACAGCCCCAGAACCAGCCCCACAGCCAGCCCCACAGCCAGCCACAGCCGGCTCAGCAGACCCGGCACAGTGCGGTCAACCACGACCTGAGCTCCGCCCAACTGCTTCGGCAGCAGGCCAAGCGGCCACCGCAGACCGGCTGGCGCCGCGCCGTGTACGTGGCGACCGGGCACGCGGTCAACCTGGGCGAGAGCCCGGACGACCGGCGGCACCGCGAGCTCATCCATCGGATCAACCAGCCGCTGGAGGGCTGCTACAAGATCGCGATGCTCAGCCTCAAGGGCGGCGTCGGCAAGACCACCACGACCGCCGCGCTCGGCAGCACGTTCGCATCGCTGCGCGGCGACCGGGTGATCGCGGTCGACGCCAACCCGGACCGCGGCACGCTGTCGCAGAAGATCCCGCTGGAGACCACGGCGACCGTGCGGCACCTGCTGCGCGACGCGGCCCGGATCCGCCGCTACTCGGACGTTCGCGCCTATACCTCGCAAGGCGCGAGCCGGCTCGAGGTGCTGGCCAGCGAGCAGGACCCGGCGGTGTCGGAGGCGTTCAGCGAGCGCGACTACCGGCGCACGGTCAACCTGCTCGAGCACTTCTACAACATCGTGCTGACCGACTGCGGCACCGGGCTCATGCACTCGGCGATGAAGGGCGTGCTCGAACTCGCGGATTCGCTGGTCGTGGTCTCGTCCGGCTCGATCGACGGCGCGCGTTCGGCGTCGGCGACGCTCGACTGGCTCGACGCGCACGGCTACCGCCTGCTCGTCGCGCGGTCGGTCGCCGTGATCAACTCGGTGCGACCGAAGGCGGGGAAGGTCGACCTGAACAAGGTGGCCGACCACTTCGCGGCCCGATGCCGCGCGGTGTGCCGGATCCCGTTCGATCCTCACCTGGAGGAGGGCGCCGAGCTCGAGGTGGACCAGTTGACCGAGGCGACCAGGCTGGCGCTGCTAGAGCTTGCCGCGACGGTGGCCGACGACTTCCCGCACGCGGCGAACCGCGCGCGGCCGCGCTAGCCGTCAGCCGGTGAGGTCATCCCGTCAGCCGGTGAGGTCGTCGTCCCGGCGCTCGTTGCGCCGCTCGCCCAGCCGGCGCAGGAAGTCGGGATCGTCGTCGGGCGCAATGGCCCTGGGCGGTTTCTGGATGGTTGGCTGCGGTCGCAGGACGACCCACACCACGGCCGCCACGGCGGCCATTCCGATCAGCGCGAACAGGTACAGCACAGCATCGAGCGTAGCTCCAAAAATGCCAGTCCTACCCTGATCGTCCATGGATTCCGTCGACCGCAGGATCATCGCCGCGCTCCGCGCCAACGGCCGGGCGACGTTTGCCGAGCTAGGCCGGCAGGTTGGGCTGTCCGCGTCCGCGGTGCACGAGCGCGTCGGCAAGCTCGAGGCCATGGGCGTCATCACGGGCTACCACGCGGTGGTCGATCCGCGCGCGGTCGGGCTCGGCGTCACCGCCCTGATCGGCATCCAGCCGACCGAGGTCGGCGACGACGACTCGATCGCCGCCAGCATCGCCGACCTGCCCGAGGTCGAGTCCTGCTACGCGGTCGCCGGGGAGGAGGCGTTCATCGTCAAGGTGCGGGTGGCGACGGTCGACGAGTTGGAGACCTCGCTCGGCCGGCTGCGCCGCATCGACGGCGTCGCCAGGACCAGGACGACCGTCGTGCTGTCGACCCGCTTCGAGGGCCGCCCGCACACGCCGGGAGCCGGCGAGTCGTAGGCTCGTGGGCATGGCAACCGGTGGCGTCGCGGCCACGGCGGCGGCCTACACGGCCGCCCGGTTCGGGCTGCTCGCGGCCGTCACCGCGGTGCTGGTGCTCGCCGGGGTTCCGCTGCTGGTCGCGGCCATGATCGCGGTCGTTGTGTCGCTGTCGCTGTCGTTCGTGCTGTTCCGCGGCCTGCGGGCGCGGCTGGGCGCGGCGGTGCTGGAGTCCCGGTCGCGGCGGGACGCCGAGCGCGCCCGGCTCCGCGCGTCGCTTCGCGGCGAGCGGACCGACTCCGACTGACCGCCCTACCTCCGATTCGGCGTCTCGGCGAGAGGTCGGTCCCGGTCGTAGGGTGGGTTGACATGAGCAGGCTGCTGTACCGCCCGGTGACCACGGTCGACCGATGTAGCGAGGCCGGCCGGAGCTGGGTCTGCGAAGCAGTTCGGATCATCGAGGCGGACGCCAACCGCAGCGCCGACACCCACCTGCTGCGCTACCCGCTGCCGCCCGCGTGGGACGTCGAGCTGTACCTGAAGGACGAGTCGACGCATCCG
>DASSUA010000003.1:0-15718 GCA_035707525.1 Pseudonocardiaceae bacterium | reverse complement strand
CTGGTGCCGTCCGCCGCGGCCACCCGCCCGTCCAGGGTGGCCGCGAGCTTCCAGGTGACATGCGGCCGGCCGGTGCGCGCGAAGTGCAGCCAGGCTCGCAGCGGCCCGCGCCGCACCTCGTCGGCGAACGGTCCGCCGTGGACGGCGACGCCCGCGGCGCGCAGCCGGTCGGCGCCGCCGGCGGCCACCGGGTTGGGATCGGCCACCGCGTAGTACACGGTGGCCACGCCGGCGGCGGCCAGCGCGCCGGCGCACGGCGGGGTCCGGCCCTGGTGCGCGCACGGCTCGAGGGTGACCACCGCGGTCCCGCCGGCGGCCCTGGTCCCCGCCGCGCGCAGCGCCACGGCCTCGGCGTGCGGCCCGCCGGGTAGCTCGGTCGCGCCGACCGCGACCAGCACGCCGCCGGCGTCGAGGATGGCGCATCCGACCGGCGGGTTGGGGCTCGTGGTGCCGCGCACCGCCTCGGACGCCTCGATGGCCAGCCGCATCGCGCGCCGCAAGGCATCTGGGGTCACGCCGCCAATTTAGAACTCTGGCCCAACCGGGCGCCTTAGCCATATATTCACCAATAAGCCAGGCAATAAAGTCAGTTAGTACCGCCCCGCTCCACAGCCGGAAGGTGGTTGGCGATGGCCGTCGAGGACAACGTCGTACACCGCGCCCTCGACGGACGGCGGTTCCAGCTATCCGGAGAACTCGATCTCGGCCAGCCGTTCACGTCGTCGGTCGGCGTGCTGGTCGGCGGGCGGCTGCACGAGCTGACCGCCGGGCCGATCGGGCTCGGCGAGGAGCTGGCCGGCTCGGTGGGCGTGTCGTCGTTCGACGAGGAGCTCAACTTCCAGGGCGGGGTCCTTCGGATCGGCCGCGCGCAGCACTACGACCCAGGGATCCGGCTGGCCGAGGACCTGCTGGTGGCGGTCTGGGAGGGTCGCGCGTTCTGCCTCGTCGTGCGGCTGTACCGGGCAGAGACGGCGGACGTGGTCGGGCTGCTGCGCACGCTGCGGATCACCGAGCATCCCGATGGGATCGCGGTGAGCCCGCTGCCCAGATCCGGCGCCGGGTTCGCCGACGCGGCGACGGTGACCAAGCAGGTGCCCGGGCTCGGCCTGGTGGAGGTGTCGACCCGCACCGCGGGGCACGCCAAGGCGCTGCCTGGCTGGCAGGGCGTGCGGACCAGCGCGGGCGAGCTGTTCCAGGACACGCTCGGCGACGGCAGCCCCTACTTCGTGCTCGCCGGCGGCGACACGTGGGCGACCGTGCTCCCGCTGGCGGACACCGCCGTGCAGCAGCTGCCGTCGCTGGCCGACCGGCTCGCGTTGCGCGCCCTCGGCTGACGTCGTGGCCGGGTTCGTCGCCGGGATGGCGACCTACGTCGTCGCGCTGATGCTGGTCGCCGGGGCCGCCGGGCACCTGCGCCGGCCCGACGACCTGCCGGCGGCGCTGCGGGCGCACGGCGTGGTGCCGGCACCGGCGGTGGCGACGGCGGCCCGCGCGGTGACCTTCGTCGAGCTCGGACTCGCGGTGGCGCTGCTGGCCGGCCTGACCGGCTCGACCGGCCTGCTGGTCGCCGGGCTCTCGGGCGCGGGCGTGCTGTTCGCCGGCTACGGCGGCTACGGCGCTTTCGTGGTGGCGACCGGGCGCGGCGGACCGTGCGGTTGCGGCACGGCGGCCACGCCGATGAGCGGCTGGGTCGCCGGCCGCGCGCTCGCGCTGGCCGCCCTCGCCGGGATCGGCGCCGCATCGAGCGGGTCGGACGTGATTCTGCTGACCGGGGCCGGCGCGCGGCTTGCGCTGGTGCTGCTGGCCGCCGGCACGTTCGCGGCGCTGCTGTGGGCGCTGCCGGCCGCGATGCGCGATCCAGACCTGCTGCGCAGTTCACGGCGGCGCGAGCCGGAGGGGTTGCGATGAGCTTCGAGACGAGTGCCCTGATCGTCACGTGGGCTGCGCTGCTGCTGATGGCGCTGGTGGTGTCCGGCCTGGTACGGCAGGTGCACGCGCTGTCGGCCGGCGGCGCCCGCCGCACCGGGCAGATCGGCCCGCGCCCTGGCACGCCAGCGCCCGATCTCGCGCGGCTCGACGCGCGAGCGCCGGCCGTGCTGCTGTTCCTGAGCGAGGACTGCCGCACCTGCGCGGCCGTGCTGGCGGAGGCCGGGCGGCTGGCGCCGGATCGTTCCGGCGAGCCCGCGCTGCACGCGCTGTACGCCGGCGCGGTCCCGGCCGAGTCGGCACACCCACCGGCCGGCGGGGTCACCGTGCACGGCTACCAGGCCGAGCTGTTCGACCGGTACGACGCGGTGGTCACGCCGTTCGCCGTCACGGTCGGCCAAGACGGCCGGGTCGCCCGGTCCGAACCGATCGGCTCTCCAGCGGCGCTGCGGGCGCTGCTCAACCGGCTTGAAGATCAGGTAGGAGGTCGGCCGTGACAAGCACCGATACCGTGATCCCGCCGTTGCGCGGACCCATGCCGGCGGGCGCGACCCCGGTCCGGCGGCGGACGCCGAAACGGCTCCCCGGCTGGTCGCCGTCGCGGCGCTCGGTGCTGCAGGCAACAACCGCGCTCGGCCTCGCCGCGCTCGGCATGTTCCCCGCCGCGCGCCGGGCGATCGCCGACGGCTACACGATCTACCCGCAGTGCCCGTCGTACGCCATCGACCACGACTGCTCGCCCGGCTGCGGGCCGAGCACGATCTTCGCCGACGCGTGCGAGACCAGCGGCTCCAACGTCGGCTTCCACCGAAACGACGGCGTGAACTTCACACTGCGGCCCAACCAGTGCTACGCGAGCACCTACGACGGCTGGCTGTGGCGGCACGACGGCGCGTGCGGGGCGTGCGCGTGCTACGTCGAGCGGCGCTGCCACGATGGCTACAAGCGAACGAGCTCGGGGTGGGTGCGTTCGATCTGCCGGTGGAACACCCAGTGCGGCTGCCAGCAGTCGGTGAGCTGGCGGACCGTGCGCCGCGGCTACACCGGCGCCAACGTCTACACCGTCCAGCACCTGGTGACCTACCACGGCTTCCCGACCACGATCGACGGCATCTTCGGGCCGAACACCGAGACCAGCGTGCGCGCGTTCGAGGAGTCGCGCGGGCTGACCGTCGACGGCATCGTCGACGCGGCGACGTGGCCGTCGCTGGTGGTCACGGTGCGCCGCGGTGACAGCAACCAGGCCGTGCGCGGGGGGCAGCGCCAGCTCAACCGGTACGCCTACGGGCTCGTCGTCGACGGCATCTTCGGGCCGGCGACCGAGGCCGCGGTGCGTGACTTCCAGCGCCAGAACGGCCTGGCGGTCGACGGCGTGATCGGCGTGAGCACGTGGCGCACGCTCACCGGCGGCGGTGGCGTTTGATCCAGGACGCGCGGACCCACGCCCGCCGGCTGCTGACCGACCCGCTCGTTCCGCTCGGGTCGTTGGCCGTGCTCGGTGCGGTCGCGATGGCGTCGGCGCCGGTGCTGACCTGGGCGGTGCTCGGCGGCCTCGCCGGCTATGCGCTGTCCGGCTCGGTCTGAACCCGCAACAGCGCCCTCGCGCTGACCTCGCCAGGCTGGCGGGAACGGAACCGGCAGGCCGTAGTGCTCGCGCTGTTCTCGGCCGGCCTCGTGCTCGGCGGGCTGCTGTCGAGCCTGGTGCTCTGGCTGCTGTCCGGGCTGGCGGCCCCGCTGCCGCCGGTCCTGCGGTACGGGGTGGCCGTCGCGATCGCGGTCCTCGCGGTGCTGCGGGACGCCGGCGCGGTCCGGTTCCCGCTGCCCCAGAACACCAGGCAGGTGCCACAGGACGTGCTGCAGCGGGACCTGCTGCGCGGTTCGCTGCAGTTCGGCTTCGAGCTCGGCACCGGCGTTCGAACCTACGTCTCGTCGACCGCGCCGTACGCCGTCGCGGTCGCGCTGCTGCTGGTCGCGCCCGGCTGGGCCGGCGCGGCGCTGGCCGGCATCGGGTTCGGAACCGGCCGGGCCGCCACGCCGCTGATGCGCATCGCCTCGCCGGCCGGCGACCCCTGGGACGCGGCGCTGCGCGCACGGCTGAAGGCGATCACGATCGGCGCGAGCGCAGCGGTGGCGGTTCTGCTCGGCTGGCTCGCCTCCGGGCCGTAACGCCTCAGGGCCGCCGCGCGGCCTTGGTAGCGCTTTCGCGCAGGGCTACGACAGCCGCCGCCGGGTCTTCCGCCCCGTAGACCGCCGACCCCGCCACGAAGCAGTCGACGCCGGCCTGCGCCGCCTGCTCGATCGTGTCGGCGTTGATCCCGCCGTCGATCTCGATCAGCACCCGCAGCTCGCCCCGGTCGACCAGGCGGCGCACGGTGCGCACCTTGTCCAGCACGCCGGCGATGAACTCCTGCCCGCCGAAGCCGGGCTCGACCGACATCACCAGCAGCGTGTCGTAGTGGCGCAGCAGTTCCAGGTAGGGCTCGACCGGGGTGCCGGGCTTGACCGAGAGCCCGGCCAGGGCGCCGGCCGCCCGGATGTCGGCGGCCAGCCTTACCGGGTCGTACACGGCCTCGGCGTGCACGGTGACGTTGCACGCCCCGGCCTCGGCGTAGCCGACCGCCCAGCGGTCCGGGTCCTCGATCATGAGGTGACAGTCCAGCGGCAGCTCCGTCGCCGCCCGCAGGCTGCGCACGACCGGCAGGCCGATGGTCAGGTTCGGCACGAAATGCCCGTCCATCACGTCCACGTGCAGCCAGTCGGCGGTGGGCACGGCGTTGGCCTCGTCCCCGAGCCGGGCGAAATCGGCGGACAGCAGGCTGGGCGCGATCATGACTGGCACGCTGTCGAGTCTAGAAACGACCCAAATCTACGAGCGCCGCAGGATCGCGCAGAACATCGCGTCGGTACCGTGCCGGTGCGGCCACAGCTGCGCGTGCGGGCCGTCGCCGAGGGCCGGCACGCCAGGCAGCAGCGGGCGGGCGTCCAGCTGTTCCACTCCGGCAGCGCGAACCACCGCGGTGGTCTCGGCCGGGTGCGGCGAGCAGGTGACATAGCCGACGACGCCGCCCGGCCGCACGAGCCGAAGCGCCGCCGACAGCAGCTGGCCCTGCAGCTCGGTGAGCCCGGCAAGATCGTCCTGGCTGCGCCGCCAGCGCGCCTCCGGCCGGCGCCGCAGCGCGCCGAGCCCGGTGCACGGCACGTCCACGAGCACCCGGTCGAAGCTGCCCGGGGGCAGACCGCTGTGCCGGCCGTCGGCGACGTGCACCCGCACCGGCAGGTCCACACATGCCCGGCGGACCAGGTTGGCCCGGTGCTCGGCGCGCTCGACGGCGTCCAGCGTGCCGCCGTCGAGCCCGACCAGCGCGCCGAGCAGCGCCGCCTTGCCGCCCGGACCGGCACACAGGTCGAGCCAGCGGCCACCGTCCCTGCCGTCGAGCGGGGCGCCGGCCACCGCTAGCGCCACCAGCTGGCTGCCCTCGTCCTGCACCGTGGCCAGGTGCTCGGTGATCGCGTCCAGCTCGCCGGGGTCGCCACCGGCGAGGTGCACGCCATACGGCGAGTAGGGCGCCGGGTCGCCGCCGGTCGCCGCGGCCAGCTCCTCCCTCGTGATCACGCCGGGGCGGGCGGCCAGGTGCACGGCCGGCGCCGCGTTGTCCGCGGCGAGCGCCTCGGCCAGCTCAGCGGTGCCGCCGAGGGCGTCGGCGAACGCCTGGGCGATCCACCTCGGGTGCGCGTGCACGAAGGCGAGGTGGCCGATCAGGTCGGCGCTCCCGTCCGGCGCCAGCTCGGCAATCCAGGCGGCCTCGTCGCGCCCGGCGACCTTGCGCAGCACGGCGTTGACGAACCCGGCCGGACCGCCGCCCCGGCTCGCCCGCACCAGGTCCACCGTGGATGCGACGGCGGCGTGCGGCGGGATCCGGGTGCGCAGCAGCTGGTAGGCGCCCAGCCGCAGGGCCTCGAGCAGGTCGGCGTCGACGGTGGACAGCTCGCGGTCGACGCAGCGGGCGAGCACGGCGTCCAGCAGCCCCCTCGTCCGGGCCGTTCCGTAGCCGAGTTCGGTGGCCAGCGCGGCGTCGCGGCCGGTGATGCCGCGCGAGCGCAGCAGCTCGGGGAGCACGAGATTGGCGTACGCGTCGCGCTGGCTGATCGCCAGGAGCAGATCGTGCGCGGCCTTCCTGGCCGGGTCGGGCCGGGCCTTCGGCCGGCCGCGCCGCGGCTGGCTCACCGAAACTGCTCCCCCGGTCCGGGTCGCACGCCGCGGGCCCAGTCGGTGGCCGGCATGCGCTTGCGGCCCGGCGGCTGCACGTCGGTCAGCCGCACCGCGGTGCCGGCCGTGCCGACCACCACCCGTCGCTTGTCCACCTGCAGCTCGCCCGGTTTCAGCTCGCCCGCTCGCTGGTCGTCCAACTCGACCGGTTCGACCGGCGCGAGCTTGAGCCGCTCCCCGCGGAACTCGGTCCAGGCGCCGGGCTCCGGCGTCACCGAGCGCACCAACCGGTCCACCGCGAACGCCGGCGCCGTCCAGTCCACCCTGGCGTCGTCCACGGTCACCTTCGGCGCCATCGAAACCCCGTCGGCCGGCTGCGGCCGCGGCACCAGCAGCCCGTCCTCGATGCCGTCCAGCGTGGAAACGAGCAGGCTCGCGCCGGACACGGCCAGCCTGGCGAGCAGTTCACCGGCAGTATCGCGCCGCCGGACCGGCTCGGTGACCGATCCGAACACCGGCCCCGTGTCCATGCCCTCGTCGAGCTGGAACGTCACGGCGCCGGTGACCTCGTCGCCGTGCCGGATCGCGGCCTGCACGGGAGCCGCGCCGCGCCACGCCGGCAGCAGCGAGAAATGCAGGTTGACCCAGCCGTACCGGGGAATCCGCAGCGCCGCGGCCGGGATGAGCGCGCCGTACGCGACGATCGGGCAGCAGTCCGGGGCAAGCCGGCTCAGCAGATCGAGGAACTCCGGTTCGCGCGGTCGCCGCGGGGTGAGCACCTGGATTCCGTGCTCGTCGGCGAGCCGGCCGACCGGCGAGCGCTCGACCCGGCGGCCACGCCCGGCCGGGGCGTCCGGTCGGGTCACCACCGCCACCACGTCGTGGCGGGCCGAGCCGATGAGGCCGCGCAACGACGGCACGGCAGCCCCTGGGGTGCCGGCAAACACCAAACGCACGTCAGCGCGCCTTCCCGAACAGCGGGTGCGGGCTGACCTGGACCGCCGGCGCCGGCTCGCCGAACCACTCCGCGTGCCGGATCGCGCTCATCGCCGCCTTGCGCGTCGCCGGGTCGAGGCGGTCGACGAACAGCACGCCGTCGAGGTGGTCGACCTCGTGCTGGACACAGCGGGCCAGCATCTCGCTGCCCTCGATCTCGACCGGGTCGCCGTACGCGTTGCGGCCGCGCGCCACCACATGCAGGTGGCGCCGGCAGTTCCACTGCATCCCTGGGATCGACAGGCAGCCCTCGGGGCCGTCCTGAATCTCGTCGCCAACCACGTCGAACGTCGGATTGACCAGGTGGCCGGAGAAGCCGTCGCAGTGGTAGGCGAACACCCGAAGGCTCACCCCGATCTGCGGCGCCGCCAAGCCCGCTCCGCCCTCGTCCAGCATCGTCTCGGCAAGATCGCGGACCAGGTTGCGCAGCTCGCGGTCGAAGTCGACCACCTCGACCGCCGGTGTCCGCAGAACCGGGTCGCCAAAGTACCGAATCGGCTGAACCGCCACGGGTTCATCCTCTCACGGCGTCCCTTTCCCGCCCGGCAATACGCTTCCTGCCTCCCCGCAGGAGTTGATCACAAGGGCCGGTGCCCGGTGGATCGATTCAGTCCCCTCCTCCGGGTGATCCCCAGCTCGGTGACACCAGCGCCCAGGCCTCAAAGCGCCTGGCCAGCAGGGCAGCAGCCGGGTGATCGACTTCGAGTGACCGCGCGCTTTGTCGCCCCCGGTGAATCGGTTTCACAGGCGCGGTGATCTTCGGAATCGAAGTTACTCGGTCCAGCTCGTGCGACGACCCGGTCGCCGGCCGGCAGTTGGGGCGGAACCTGGTCATGATCGCCGTTCGGGTGCCACCGGCCGCGCTCAGCGCGGTTCACGGCACCGAAACGACGATCATGAGCCCGACGCCAGGCCGAACGGCATCCGCCCTCCCAAATGGACGCATGCTCGTCGAACGTGTGAAGCCACCGCGCACCATCGCGGCCCCGAAGTGCACGGTGAACTCACTTCTGGGTGATCATGACCGCTCGGTGGCCGATCCTGTGAAGGGCGGCGCCCACGCCGCCCCAACATTCACTCGCCGGTGACCACTTGTAACCACACCAGTACAGGCGCGGCTCCATCGCGACGATCACGCCCGTTTGGTAGGGGCAGGGGCGTCATGATCGCTGCTGGGTGCGACTCCGTTGGAGGGACTGTCGCCTGTCGGCCGGTGGCGGGCGGCCTCTGATCGGGGTGGTGCGGGCGTGCGGCGGGTGAGGTCGAACCGTCGACCCGTCCGGTCAGGCCAGGTCCGCCGGGCTTCGGTGACCGATGGTGAGTAAACGGTCGCGGATGGTGCGAGGATTTGGCGCGGCGCCGTCGACCGGCGGCCGCTCCCGCCCCAACCCCGTTCAAGATCACCGAAAGTGTGAAGCCACCATGCGCTTTCGCGCCCATGCCGCATGGTGAGCTCACACTTTCAGCGATCTTGAAACCGATTGACAGCCGACCACGTGACCGGCCGTGCCCCGTCCCACCCCGCCGCCCCCGCACGGAGCTGCAGCGCCGTAATCACCGCAGGGGCGGTGCCCGTAGACATCGTGACGTCACAACGAGTCACAGGTAAGCGCTCCCAGCGCAAGAGCCACACCCATCGCTTTTTGGGTGCCACCGGCCGCGCTCAGCGCGGTTCACGGCACCGAAACGACGATCATGGCCGCCGGCAAACAGGCATCCGGCCCGCCATGCGCCACCTCCGTCGTCGGCGTGGTGGTCCGCGCGTTCAGCGCCGTTGCTGGCACCAAACAGTGATCATTGCGCGGGCGTCGCGGTACGGGAAGGCCGGTGTCAGGCGAGCGGGCTCGGGTCGAGTTGGATGCGCACCGGATCCGGCTCCTTGCGGGCGACGCGGACGCCCTGGGCGGCGGCGAGGGCGGCGGCGAGCGTTTTGCCGGCCGTGCGAGGGACACGGACGAGGGCGCGCTCGGTGTCGTCGTCGAGCGGCACCGGGCCGAGTATGTCGGCGTGCTCGGGCAGCCGGGCCGCGGCGAGCAGGTCGGCGACGGCCTGCGGGGTGCCG
The DNA here is from genome assembly GCA_035707525.1 of Pseudonocardiaceae bacterium. GTDB lineage: Bacteria > Actinomycetota > Actinomycetes > Mycobacteriales > Pseudonocardiaceae > DASSUA01. The sequence goes on along the minus strand of DASSUA010000003.1, from coordinate 6,527 downwards.
TCGACGGCGGCCATCCGGACCGCGGGTGGAAACCCCAGCTCGGTGCGCGCCGCCAACTCGGTCGCGGCGTGCCAGGCCGGGTCCCAGCGCACCAGCGCCTGCACGGGGGCGAGTGCGGCGTCCGCGACGACCACGACCCGTCCGCCGCTCGCGGCGGGCCGCACGAGCGCGGCGGCGGTAAGCCAGCGGCGCAGGGTCTCCTCGCTGGCGCGCAGGTCCAGCCGGCCGAGGAGCGCCCACGAGTCGAGCAACAGCGCGGCCCCGTAGCCATTCTCGGCGAGCGGCTCGGCGCCGGGGGTGGCGACGACCAGCGCCGGCCCGGCCGCGACGGTGCCGTGTACCTCGCCGCCGCCCCCGGAGGTGACCACCCGGGTGCCGGGGAACGCACGGCCGAGCTCCTCGGCGGTGCGCCCGGCTCCGACGACGACCGCGCGCAGCCGCCGCGAACCGCACGCCGGGCAGGCGAACACCCCCTCGACCGCCCCGCACCACCGGCACGACGGCAGCGCCGCCCCGCCGGAAGCTGCCCCACCCGAAGTCGCCCTGCCGGAGGCTGTCCCGGTCGACGCGGCCCCGGTCGACGCGATCCCGGTCGACGCGATCCCGGTCGAGGCGGCCCCGGTCGAGGCGGTCCCGGTCGACGCGGTCCCGGTCGAAACCGTGGCTGTCCGGGTCGAAACGCTGCCGGAACGGCGGCCGGGGATGGCGAGCGGGCCGGCGCAGCGGCGGCAACGCGCGCGGTTGCGGCAGGTGGCACACGCCAGTGCCGGCAGGTAGCCGCGACGGGGCACCTGGACCAGCACCGGGGCGCCGGACCCGAGCGCGGCGCGGGCGGCGTCGAAGGCGACCAGCGGCAGCCGCGCCGCCCGCGCCGCCTGGTCGCGAGCGAGCGACCTCGCATCGTCGTCGATCGCGGTGACCAGCGGCGCGGCGGCGCGCACGGTCCGGCGGCCGGCGACGATCTCGGGGGCCCATCCGGTGTCGACGAGGAGCTGGGCCTCCGCGGTCCGGGCGAACCCGGCACACAGCAGCGCCGCACCGGTCAGGTGCGCCCGGTGCACGAGCACCTCGCGGGTGTGCGGGTAGGGCGCGCGCGGTTCGGCGTGCAGGTCGTCCCCGTCGTCCCAGACCACGAGCAGCCCCGGGTCGGCGACGGGGGCGAACGCCGCGGCCCGGGTGCCGACGACGATGCGGGCGCTGCCGCGCAGCACCGCGAGGAACCGGCGGTACCGCTTGGCCGGGCCGAGGTCGGCGGTCAGCGGCACGACGCCTTCGGCGAGCGCGGTGCAGGCCGCCGACACCCTGGCCACGTCCCGGTGGTCGGGCACGACGATGACGACGCCGCGGCCGGCCGCGGCCACGGTCACGGCGGCCTCGGCGAGCCGGGCCGGCCAGTCCTCACCGGGCATCGCCTGCCACACCGCGTGCGCGGCCCGGCCGGCGCTCAGCGCGTCGAGGAACGCGGCGCCGCGCGGGTAGCGCCGCCACCCGGCGACGTCGGGCCGCGGCGGCGGCAACGGCGGCGGCACGGCCGGTTCCGCCTCGACCCTGGCGTGCCTGGGTGGAATGGCCAGCCGCAGCACGTCGGTGAGCGTGCCGGCGTACCGGTCGGCGATCACCCTGGCCAACTCGGCGACCGACGGCGTGAGCACCGGCTCGGCCGAGACCACCCTCGTCAGGTGGTGCAGGTGGCCGGCGTGCCCGGACTCGGCCACCCGCTCCAGCAGCAACCCGCCGACCTGCTGGCCGGCGAAGCGCACCCGCACCCGGCAGCCCGGCACCGCCTCGGCGTCGGCGTCCGCCGGCACCAGATAGTCGAACGGGCGGTCCAGGTGCGCCAGCGGAACGTCGACGCACACCCTGGCGACCGGCAGCACGTCGGCCGTCAGGCGCACCCCCCGTCGCACAGCCGCCCGCCCGCTCACCCCGCAGGGTTTACCAGAGCACCGGTAACCGGTTAGACCCCGGCGACCGCGCGCAGGGCGTCGACGCGGTCGGTCCGCTCCCACGGCAGGTTGAGGTCGGAGCGCCCGAAGTGGCCGTAGGCGGCGGTCTGCGCGTAGATCGGCCGCAACAGGTCCAGGTCGCGGATGATGGCCGCCGGGCGCAGGTCGAACACCTCGGTGATGGCCAGCTGGATCTTGGCCGGGTCCACGGTCTCGGTGCCGAAGGTCTCGACGAACAGGCCCACCGGGGCCGACTTGCCGATCGCGTACGCGACCTGAACCTCGAGGCGCTGCGCGAGGCCGGCCGCCACGGCGTTCTTGGCGACCCAGCGCATGGCGTAGGCGGCCGAGCGGTCGACCTTCGACGGGTCCTTGCCGGAGAACGCGCCGCCGCCGTGGCGGGACATCCCGCCGTAGGTGTCGACGATGATCTTGCGACCGGTGAGCCCCGCGTCGCCCATCGGGCCGCCGATGACGAACCGGCCGGTCGGGTTCACCAGCAGCCGCAGGTCGGTCGCCTCCAGGCCGACGGCCTCGACCTCGGGCCGCACGACGTGCTCGCGGATGTCGACGGCGAGCATCTGCTCGAGGTCGATGTCGGCGGCGTGCTGGGTCGAGACGACCACGGTGTCCAGCCGCACCGGCTGGTCGCCGGCGTACTCGATCGTGACCTGGGTCTTGCCGTCCGGCCGCAGGTAGGGCAGCACGTGCGACTTGCGGACGGTGGCCAGCCGCCGGGCGAGCCGGTGCGCCAGCGCGATCGGCAGCGGCATCAGCTCGGGGGTGTCGGTGCACGCGTAACCGAACATCAGGCCCTGGTCGCCGGCACCCTGGCGGTCGATGTCGTCAGACGAACCTTCGGCGGCCCTGGCCTCGACCGCCACGTCGACGCCCCGCGCGATGTCCGGCGACTGGGAGCCGATCGCGACGTTGACCCCACACGAGTTGCCGTCGAAGCCCTTGGCGGAGGAGTCGTAGCCGATCCCGAGGATCACATCGCGAACGATCGTCGGGATGTCCACGTAGCCGTTCGTGGTGACCTCGCCGGCAACGTGCACCTGGCCGGTTGTGACCAAGGTCTCCACGGCCACCCGGCTGGTGGCATCGGCGGCGAGCAGCGCGTCGAGAATAGAGTCGCTGATCGCGTCGCAGATCTTGTCCGGGTGGCCCTCGGTCACAGATTCGCTGGTAAACAGGCGGCGGCTCACGCGCAGGCTCCTTATGGATATGGCTGGCTTACGGCCCCTCGTCTCGGCCGTCGGCCGGTGGGGCGCGATGCACAGGCTACTGGTCTAGCTTTGAATTCAGTGTGCCCATGTGAACTGTTACAGCGTCCCACAGGCGCGACGCCAGCAACGCCTTCGAACCGTGTTCGAGCGGCTGCTCAGTGCCATCGGCGGACAGCAACCAGCCGGCGTTCTCCTCGACCTCGAACGCGACACCGTCGCCGACGGCGTTGACAACTAGCAGGTCGCAGCCCTTCCTGGCGAGCTTGGCGCGGGCGTGCTGGAGAACGTCTCCGGCGCTGTCCCCGGTCTCCGCGGCGAACCCCACGATCACCTGGCCGTCGTGGCGGCCGGCGACCAGTTCGGCGAGCACGTCAGGGTTCTGCACGAGCTCGACCGCGGGCGCCCCCGCGCCGGTCTTCTTGATCTTGTGTTCGGCCGGGCTGGCCGGGCGGAAGTCGGCGACCGCCGCGGTCATCACGACCGCGTCGGCGCCCTTGGCCGCGGCCCGCACGGCGTCCCGCAGCTGCAGCGCGGTGCCGACCCGCACGACCTCGACCCCGGCCGGGTCGGCCAACGCCGTGGTATTCGCCGCCACGAGGGTGACCGATGCCCCGCGCTGCGCGGCGACCCTGGCCACCGCATAACCCTGGCGACCGGAGGACCGGTTGCCGAGGAACCGAACCGGATCCAGCGGCTCGCGGGTGCCGCCGGCCGAGACCACGACCCGGCGCCCGGCCAGGTCGTGCGGCAGCGCATCGGGCCGGGCCAGCAGCAGCCGGGCCAGCTCGACGATCTCCAGCGGCTCCGGCAGCCGCCCCTTGCCGGAGTCGGCACCGGTGAGGCGGCCGCTCGCGGGTTCGGCGACGACCGCGCCACGAGCGCGCAGCAGCGCCACGTTCGCCCTGGTCGCGGGGTGCTCCCACATCTCGGTGTGCATGGCCGGCACAAAAAGCACAGCGCAGCGCGCCGTGAGCAGCGTGTTGGTGAGCAGGTCGTCGGCGATCCCGTGCGCGGCCTTGGCGAGCACGTCCGCCGTGGCCGGGGCGACCAGCACGAGGTCGGCGGTCTGACCGAGCCGCACGTGCGGCACCCGCGGCACGTCGGTGAAGACGTCGGCATGCACCGCCTGCCCGGACAGCGCCTCGAAGGTCGCGGCGCCGACGAACCGCAAGGCGCTGTGCGTGGGCACGACCCGGACCTCGTGCCCGGACTCGGTCAGCCGGCGCAGCACCTCGCACGCCTTGTAGGCGGCGATCCCGCCCGTGACGCCGAGAACGACCCGATGACGGCGGGTCACTCGCCCTCGGTGTGCTCCAGCAGACCGCTGTGGATCTCGCGAAGCGCGATGGACAGCGGCTTCTCCCGCGGACCGGGCTCGACCAGCGGCCCGACGTACTCGAGCAGGCCCTCGCCGAGCTGGGCGTAGTAGTCGTTGATCTGCCGGGCGCGCTTGGCGGCGTAGATCACCAACGCGTACTTCGAGCTGACCTTCTCGAGCAGGTCGTCGATCGGCGGATTGGTGATGCCTTCCGGCGCCGTGGTGGGCGGTGCGCCGAGGGTGCCGAGCTCGTTGAAGATCGGCTCGGTATTGATCGTCACAGACATAGCTCCCGAATCCGTCAGCAGTGGCCAGTAAGCAAGGCTACCAACGTCGCCGCGGACTCCTGCACGTCGCCGTTCACGACCGTCCGGTCGTACTCGCCGGCCGCGCCCAACTCCTGCTCGGCGACGGTGAGCCGTCGGGCCAGCACCGCGGCCGGCTCGGTGCCGCGCGAGGTGAGCCGCTCGACCAGCTCGGACCAGCTTGGCGGCGCGAGCATCACGAGCAGAGCGTCCGGCATCGCCGCGCGCACCTGGCGCGCGCCGCGGACCTCGATCTCGAGCAGGGCCGGCCGGCCCGCGGCCAGCGCCCTCTCCAACGGTGCACGTGGGGTGCCGTACCGGTTGCCGGCGTATTCGGCGTGCTCGAGCAGTCGCCCCTGGGCGAGCAGGTCGTCGAACTCGGCGTCGCCGATGAACCGGTAGTGCACGCCGTCGACCTCGCCCGGACGAGGCGGGCGGGTGGTCACCGAGAGGCTGATGAACAGTTGGGGAAGCAGCGCCCGGACCCGGGCCAGCACCGTGGTCTTCCCGACGCCGGACGGCCCGGAAAGCACGACAAGGCGGGGCCGACCATCGACGATCGGCCCCGACCGGCTACCACTGACTCGCGGGTCAGTCGTCTCGCTCGGCTCGTCGGCCACCTTGAGTTAAGGGCTGCGGGTCAGGGCAGTTCGCGCCGCGACGGGATCACTCGCCGCCGAACTCGGCGAGCAGTGCCTTGCGCTGGCGGTCACCGAGGCCGCGCAGGCGGCGGCTCGACGCGATCTCCAGCCGCTCCATCGCCTGCTGGGCTCGGACCTTGCCGACGCCAGGAAGCGCCTCGAGCAGCGCGGAGACCTTCATCTTGCCCAGGACGTCGTCTTTCTCGGCGTTCTTGAGCACCTCGGCCAGCGTGGTCCCGCCACGCTTGAGCCGGTCCTTGAGCTCGGCCCGGGCGCGGCGGGCGGCGGCCGCCTTCTCTAGCGCAGCGGCCCGCTGCTCCTCGGTCAGCTCCGGAAGGGCCACGGTCTCCTCCGTCAGTTTCAGGAATGAGTGGTGTTTGGTGCGGGCGACGGTACCGACCTTTTGGGCGGCCTCACAACGCGGGGTGCCCGGCGTGTCGCCAGCGGGCCGCCTTCGGCGTGTCAGCGTGAGTCGATCTCCGGCCAAACCCGAGCAATGCTCCAGGACTGGAAAAGCCGAATATTTGGGTAGGTAGATTTTCGAACCGTTTCCGACTACCCCAGGTCGGCCAGTTGATCGCGAAGCCGGGCCGCCGCCGCCCGCAGCGAGAGCGGGTCGGGGCCGCACCGCAGCACCGTCCTGGACGCCGCTGGCAGCACGTGGCGCAGCGCGTCGCCGAACACCGCCGGCAGGTCGGCGACGCGCGCCCCTTGCGCCCCCAGCCCGGGCGCCAGGATCGGGCCGTTGAGCTTGGCCAGCTCGAGCCCGTGCGCGCGCCTGGTGGCGCCGACCACGATTCCCGCGTCACCGAGCGGGCTGGCGCCGGCGTTGCGCTCGGCGGCGCCGTCGACGATCGACTGCGCGACCGTGCGGCCGTCGGGCAGCCCGGCCCGCTGGAGCAGGTCCCCGTCCTCGGTCGACGTCCTGGCCAGCACGAACACCCCGCGCCCTGTCCGGCGGGCGGCGTCGAACGCCGGGGCCAGCGCCTCGAACCCCGGGTAGGGCGACAGCGTGACCGCGTCGGCGGCCAGCGGGGCGTCCTCGCCGAGGTAGGCCGCGGCGTAGGCGGTCATGGTCGAGCCGATGT
>DASSUA010000002.1:0-4219 GCA_035707525.1 Pseudonocardiaceae bacterium | reverse complement strand
CGAGTCGCACTTCGGCCTGGTCAAGCCCGACTCGCAGGCGCAGGCGCCGACGCCGTCCGAGCGGCTCGCGCACGCCACCCAGCCCGACGGGCAGAACCCGGATCCGCGCGACAAGTGATGTGACGTCGGCTGCTATGGCCGAACCAAACGCCTTGGCGGCTGCCACTGTAGAGACATGGGGTTCGCCACGACGGTACTGATCACCGTGACCGGGCCGGACAAGCCCGGCGTCACATCGGTCCTGTTCGCGGCGCTGACCAGGCACGGCGTCGAGGTGCTCGACGTCGAGCAGGTGGTGATCCGGGGTCGGCTGGTGCTCGGCGTGCTGGTGCGCACCGGCCGGGACCCGGAGGGGCTGCAGGAGGCGGTCGAGCAGGCCATGGCGAGCGTGCACATGCACGTCGACGTCGAGGTCGGAACCGAGGCGGCCAGCTCCAGCCGGCGCGGCTCGACCCACGTGGTCGTGGTGCTCGGCCAGCCGGTGACCGCGCGCTCGTTCGGCGAGGTGGCCCGCGTGCTCGCCGGCCAGGGCGCGAACATCGACGCCATCCGGGGAGTCGCCGACTACCCGGTCACCGGCCTGGAGCTGCTGGTCTCGGTGCCGGCCGACACGCCTGCCGCCGACGAGGCGCTTCGTTCGGCGCTCGCCGACGTGTCGTTCACCGCCGACGTCGACCTTGCCGTGGAGCGGGCCGGGCTGGCCAGGCGGGCCAAGCGGCTGGTGGTGTTCGACGTGGACTCGACCCTGGTGCAGGGCGAGGTCATCGAGATGCTCGCCGAGCGCGCCGGCTGCGTGGAGCTGGTCCGGCAGATCACGCAGGCGGCGATGCGCGGCGAGCTCGACTTCGAGGCGTCGCTTCGGCAGCGGGTCAAGCAGCTGGCCGGGCTGCCCGAGTCGGCGCTCGGCGACGTGGCCGCCGAGCTTCGGCTCACGCCGGGGGCGCGGACCACCGTGCGAACGCTCAAGCGGCTCGGGTTCCGGCTCGGCGTCGTTTCCGGCGGCTTCGTCTCCGTCGTGCAGCCGCTTGCCGACGAGCTCGGCATGGACCGCATCGCGGCCAACGAGCTGGAGGTCGTGGACGGCCGGCTCACCGGCGAGCTGCTGGGCCCCGTCCTGGACCGCGCCGGCAAGGCCCTGGCGCTGCGCCGGTTCGCCGATGACTTCGACGTGCCGCTCGCCCAGTGCGTCGCGGTCGGCGACGGCGCCAACGACATCGACATGCTCGCCGCGGCCGGGCTCGGCATCGCCTTCAACGCCAAGCCGGCCCTGCTCGAGGTCGCCGACACCGCGCTGTCGCACCCGTACCTGGACGCCGTGCTGTTCGTGCTCGGGGTGACCAGGGACGAGGTCGAGGCCGCCGACCGGGCGGAGCGGCTCGCCGCGCCCCCTAGCGACGACGACGGGACCGTGCCGTGATCCCGGACGCCGCACCGGTGCTCGCGCCGCTCGCCGGCCGGTACGCGCACTGGCTCGGCCTGCCGGCCGACGTGCTGCCGGAACCCGAGGACGATCCGGCGGCCGTGCGTGCCATGCAGGTGGTGCTGCGCGTCGAGCGCTCGGCACCGCCGGACCGGATCTCGCTGCTGGAGGCGGCCGCCTCGGCCGCGGTCGCGGTGTGTCTGGACGAGCGCAGCGCCCCCGGCGGGGAGTGGCACGAGGCGGTCTCGACGTGGCTGCAGGGGCGGATCCGCAAGGTCACCAGGCGCGCCCGCGGCGCGCACTGGGAGGCGGTGCAGCCGCTGCCCGGCGTGACCGTCGCCCACGGGGGCGCCGAGGTCCGCGCGCTCGTGCCTGGCCCCGTCGGCGAGCTGCCCTCGCAGGTCGGCAGGCTGCAGGTGGCCGGCACCGACGTGCCGCTCGACGAGCCCGGCGAACCCGCCCCGGACCTGCCGGTGCTGTGGCTGAACCCGCAGGTGCCGATGACGACCGGCAAGGCCGCCGCCCAGGTCGGGCACGCCACGATGATCGCGGCGGCGCTGCTGCACGCCGACTGCCTCGATTCGGAGCTGCAGGCTTGGGCCGCCGCGGGCTACCGGGTCGCGGTGCGCTGCGCGTCGCCGCAGCGCTGGCTCGAGCTGGGCACGATCGCCGATCCGCTCACCGCCTGGCACGCCCACCGCATGCTGGCCGTCCGGGACGCCGGCTTCACCGAGGTCGACCCCGGCACCATCACCGTCATCGCCCGCTGGCCCGTTCCGCAACGGTAAGTCAGCGGCTCGCCGTCGAAGCCGGCTGCTTGGTGGCTGTGTCGATGCGGCGCAGCGCGGCGCGGACGACCGCCGGATCGGTCGTCGGCCAGAACGGCGGCAACGACGCGCGCAGGAACGAGCCGTAGCGGGCGGTCATCAGGCGAGGGTCGAGCACGGCCACCACGCCGCGGTCGGACATCGAGCGGACCAGCCGGCCGGCGCCCTGCGCCAGCCGCAGCGCCGCGTGGGAGGCCGCGACCGTCATGAACCCGCTGCCGCCGCGGGCGTCGACCGCGCGCTGCCGCGACGACATGAGCGGGTCGTCCGGGCGCGGGAACGGGATCCGGTCGACGATCACCAGCTGCAGCGACGGCCCGGGCACGTCCACGCCCTGCCACAGCGACAGCGTTCCGAACAGGCACGTGCGCTCGTCCTTGGCGAACTTTTTCACCAGCTGTGCGGTGGAGTCGTCGCCCTGGCACAGCACCGGCAGGTCCAGCCGCTCGGTGAGCTCGTCGGCGGCCAGCCGGGCCGCCCGCATCGACGAGAACAGCCCAAGCGTGCGGCCCCCGGCCGCGGTCACCAGCTGCTCGATCTCGTCCAGGTACACCGGCGGCAGGCCGTCCCGCCCCGGGGCCGGCAGGTGTTTGGCGACGTAGAGGATCGCCCGCTTGCGGTACTCGAACGGCGAGCCGACGTCGAGCCCGGTCCACCTGGGGACGTCGCCGTCCGCCGGGGGAGTGCGCTTGCTCGCCATGCCGTCGACCGGCTTGGTGGCCTCGGCCGGCCCGGCTGGTTCGGCGGGCAGGCCCCACTGCCTGGCGAGCGCGTCGAACGCGCCGCCGAGCGCGAGCGTCGCCGAGGTCAGCACGACGGTCGACTGGCCGAACAGCCGCTCGCGCAGCAGCCCCGCCACCGACAGCGGCGCCACCCGCACGACCAGCCCGCGGCGCTCCTCGTCGGCGAGCCAGACGACCTCCCGCCGCGACGCCGGGTCGGACTCGGCGAACGCGGCCAGCACCCGCACCGCCGTGTCGTGCACGTCCTCCAGCAGCGCGAGTGCCAGCTTTCGCTGGGTTGCCTGGTCGGTCTCCTCGCGGCGGTTCGGGCCAAGCGCCGTCCGGCAGGTCCAGGCGGCGTCCCGCACCGCGGTCAGCGTCGTGCCGACCGCCTCTCCGAGCCGCTCCCAGCGGCCGACCGGCGCGCCGGCCAGCACCATCGCCAGCCCGTCCGCCGCCTCGCTGAGCTTGTCCACCGTCGAGTCCTCGACCAGCCGCACGCAGCGCTTGGCCGCGGCGGCGACCGCGCTGGCGGTCAGCTCCGCCGTCGCCACCGACGTCACCCGGTCCACCAGGTCGTGCGCCTCGTCCACCACGACCAGGTCGTGGTCGGGCAGCACGGTCACGCTCTCCATCGCGTCGATCGCCAGCAGCGCGTGGTTCGTCACGACCACGTCGACCTTGCCGGCCTCGGCCCGCGCCCGCTCGGCGAAGCAGTCGCTGCCCACCGGGCAGCGCGCCAGGCCCAGGCACTCCCGCGCGCTCACCGACACCTGCCGCCACGCCTGCTCGTTGACCCCCGGCACCACCTCGTCGCGGTCCCCGGTCTCGGTGCCCGCCGCCCACTCCTGCAGCCGCCTGACCTGCCGGCCCAGCGCCGAAGCCGCGAACGGGTCGAACAGCGCCAGCTCGTCCGGCTCCTCCGGCGCCCCCTCGTGCAGCCGGTGCAGGCACAGGTAATTGCGCCGGCCCTTCAGAATCGCGAACGTCGGCGCCCTTCCCAGGTGTCGCTCCAGGGTCTTTGCCAGCCGGGGCAGGTCGCGGTCGACCAGCTGGCGCTGCAGCGCGATCGTCGCCGTCGACACCACAACCGTCTTGCCGTACCGCACGGCGTGCCGGATCGAGGGGACCAGGTAGGCCAGCGACTTGCCGGTGCCGGTGCCGGCCTGCACGGCCAGATGCTCACCGGTCTCGATCGCCTGCGCCACGGCCTCCGCCATCCGCAGCTGCCCCTCGCGGGCGTCGCCACC
>DASSUA010000001.1:0-3354 GCA_035707525.1 Pseudonocardiaceae bacterium | reverse complement strand
GACTCATAGCACCGACCAGGGAGCTAATGCGGTGACCGACTACTCCAGCGATGCCACGGAGACCACACAGGGCCTTGGCCGGCGCCCGGTCTCCCCGGTGGCGCTCGACGACGTGTTCGACGACCCGGACCACGGTGAGCCGGGCCGGGACCGGATGACGGTGCACCTGGTATGGGAGCTCGTGCTGGTGCTCGGCGTCGCCGCGGTCGGCTTCCTGGCCTACCGGGACCACTCCGAGCTGCTCAAGGGGGCGGCGCTCAAGGACCTGCTGGTGTTCGCCGCGGGGCTGGGGCTGGTCACGCTCGGGGCGGTGCTGAGCCTGCGCGCCGCCGTGCCGAACCTCGCGGTCGGCTCGTTCGCCGTCGCCGCCGCGGTCTTCTTCGCCATCAACTCCGACCGGGGGGTGACGGTCACCATGGCGGTGGCCGCCGTTGCGGCGCTCGCCGCCGGTGGGGTGCTCGCCATCTTCGTGGTCGGGTTCCACGTGCCGAGCTGGGCGGCGACCCTCGCCGCCGGGTTCGCGGCCGCCGTCTGGATCCAGCGGAACAGCGAACCGGTCACGGTCGAGGGCGGGTACGACCCGAGCCGGCACGCGTACTACCTCATCGGCGGCTTCGCCGCGATCAGCGTGGTCGGCGGCCTGATCGGCTCCACCAAGGCGGTCCGGCGCACGATCGGGCGGTTCCGGCCGATCGAGGACGCGGCGCACCGTCGCGGCGCGATGGCCGCGATGGTGGCCACCGCAGCGCTGGCCGGTTCAGCCGTGCTGGCCAGCGTCGGCGGCAGCCTGCTCGGGGCGGGCGCCGACAAGGTCACGCCCACGACCGGGTTCGAGGTCACCGCCCTGGCGATGGGCGCCGCGCTGGCCGGCGGCACCAGCGCGTTCGGCCGGCGGGGCGGCGTGTTCGGCACCGTGCTGGCGGTGCTGCTCGTCACCATGCTGCTGCGGTACGGCCAGGCCGAGGGCTGGCGGCTGCGGGAGCTCGGCATCGGTGCGGCGGCGATGGGCCTCGGGCTGGTCATGACCCGGCTGGTTGAGGCGCTGGGCCGGCCCCGCTCCGGCGAGCGGGCCGACGAGCCGGACAGCGCGTGGCTGCCCGGCTCCACCTGGTCGGAGCGGCCCGACTCCTGGCCGGCGTCGCTGCCCGCGCAGCCCACCGTGGGGCGCAGCAACGACTTCTGGGGCGACGACCGCTGGAGCAGCCGCGGTGATGACTAGGCTGGCGGTATGAGCGAGACCGACCCGCGCTTCGCCGAGCTGGACGCCCGGTCCACTGAGGAGCTACGCGAGCTCGCCTTCGCGGTGGCCCGCGAGCGGCGTGACCTGAGCTTCTTCTGGTCGGTGTTCCAGCACCTGCCGCACGCCGACGACGCGGAGGGGCTGGACACCTCGATGGGCGCCTACGCCGCCTCGGTCGACGACGCGTTCGCGCTGTGGCGCGAGCTCACCGGGCACGGGTACGCCGAGGCCGAGCCGTTGCTGCGGGCCGCCTTCATCGACTACCTGTTGAAGCACCCCACATAGATCGACAGAGGTTTACCAGCCGCCGGTCGGAGGGGACTAGGCGGCATGGTACTCGCATCTCGATACCGCACCGCGACGGGCGCCGGCACGCTGGCGGCGCTCATCCTGGTGCTCGCGTTTGGCAACCCGGCGTACGTTGAGTGGGCCGAGAAGAACGCCGACCCCAACGACGCGGGCGGCTGGTTCCTACGCCTGTTGGCCTGGCCGGCCTGGCGGTTCGACGCCGGTGACTCGGTCCAGGATCTCATCGCCGATGACATCAAGGCGATCCTGGTCGTCGTACTCACCGCGCTGTTCCTCTACATGCTGCCGGGGTCGCAGCTGGCGCGGGCCCGCGGCACGCTGAGCCAGTTCTTCGCGGGCTGGGCGGCGTTCATCTTCGCTGGCGGCTTCGCCGGGCTGATCGCCGCGTTCATCCAGTCCAACCCGACCATCCTCGCCGCCTTCCAGGCGGCGGGCGGTGGAGCGATCTACGGCTTCTTCGTCGGCTGGGTGGTCGGGATCGCCGCGCTGGGCGGCCGGCGCGGCACCGACTACTGACCTGCACGGCAACGCGCGGCGGTCCGGTCATCGCCCGGCGGTGACCGGGCCGCCGTTCGCCTGCGCGGCTGCTCCGGCGAACAGCGCCTCCCGGGTCAGTGTCGCGGGCTGGGCACCGCGTACGGCGACCCGGTCCACGTTGGCGGTGAGCATCGCCGCCAGCGCGTCGTAGAGCGTGGCGTCGGCCGGCACAACCGGCAGGTGGGGCTCTGGTGCACCGGGCGTGAGCCGGGCCGCCGCGACCGGCGTCACCGACAGGCGCCGGATGCCCCGGTCCGCACCGACGAACTCGCGTACGAAGTCCGACGCCGGCTCCGCCAGCAGCTGCGCGGGCGGGGCGTACTGCTCCAGGTGGCCGCCCTCGGAGAGCACCGCGACCCGGTCGCCGAGGCGTACCGCCTCGTCCAGGTCGTGCGTGACCAGGATGATCGTCTTGCGTACGGTGCGTTGCAGCCGCAGGAACTCCTCCTGCAACCGGGCCCGGACGATCGGGTCAACGGCTGAGAACGGCTCGTCCATCAGCAGCACGACCGGATCCGCGGCCAGTGCCCGCGCCACGCCGACCCGCTGGCGCTGCCCGCCGGAGAGCTCATGCGGGTAGCGGTCGCCGAACCGGCCCGGGTCCAGCCCGACCAGCTCCAGCAGCTGCGTGGTGCGTTCCACGACGCGGCGGCGGGGCCAGCCCAGCAGCCGCGGGACGGTGCCGATGTTCACCCGCACCGTCTGGTGTGGAAAGAGCCCGACGTGCTGGATCACGTAGCCGATCCGGCGGCGCAGCGCTACGGGATCGGCGCGCGTCACATCCTCGCCGTCGAGCTCGATCCTGCCGGCTGTGGGCTCGATGAGCCGGTTCACCATGCGTAGCACGGTCGACTTGCCACAGCCGGACGGCCCGATGAGGACGACCAGCTCACCGGCTGGCACGTCGAGGCTCAGCCCGGTCACCGCGACCGTGCCGTCGGCGTACTCCTTGCGCACCTTCACCAAGCTGATGGCCGCGGCCGCCGCCGGTGCGGACGGAGCCTGCGCGGTAGCGTCCACCTATGTCCTTCCGGCACCTGGCCTACGACGACCCGGGCAACCCGTGGTTCTCCTGGCGTTACGTGCAGGACAACGCGGAGACGATCCGCGCCGCGCTGGGCGAGCATGTCTCGCTCACCGCGCAGGCGGTGCTGATCGCCGCGCTCGTCGCCGTGCCGCTCGCCGTGCTCGCCCACTGGTACCGCCCGCTCACCGGCCCGATTCTCGCATTCTCCGGGGCGCTCTACACGATCCCGTCGCTGGCGCTG